>CAZWOA010000037.1:25038-30332 GCA_964635545.1 uncultured Marinilabiliaceae bacterium | reverse complement strand
AATAGTCGTTCGCCATTCTCGGTCATAAACTGAAAATCGGCAGCACCTTTATTGGATGTCAATGCCAGCAGCACCACCCATTTATCTACGTATGTAAGGAACGGCTTCACGCTATCTTCGCCCATATATGGTGCCACAGTTACGGCATCAAACTCCATATTATCGAAAAAAGCACGCGCATACATCGACGATGTGTTACCTATATCGCCACGTTTGGCATCAGCAATAACAAAAATTTCGGGATACCTGTATTTAATGTAATTTACAGTCTTTTCCAGTGAGTTCCAGCCGTTTACGCCAAGGCTCTCATAGAAAGCAAGGTTGGGCTTATAGGCAACCGTAACCTGGTGTGTAGCATCGATAATCTTTTTGTTGAACGCAAAAAGAGGGTCGGTGGTATCGAGCAGGAATCTCGGTATCTTATTAATATCTGTATCGAGGCCAACACAGAGAAAGCTTTTCTTCTTTCTAATCTGTTCAAACAATTCGGCAGCTGTCATATCTCTAATGTTTTAATTATCAATAAATAAAATATTAATCACATTTCGCTTTGGCGCATCCGTTCGGCATTCTCCTCAATTATCAGCTTGTCGATAATTGGCTGTAGCTCGCCATCCATCACTGCCGGCAGGTTATGAACCGTAAAGTTGATGCGGTGGTCGGTAACCCTTCCTTGCGGATAGTTGTAGGTGCGTATCTTGGCCGAGCGGTCGCCGGTAGATACCATTGTTTTGCGTTTCGATGCCACATCATCCATATATTTCTGATACTCAAGATTATAAATCCTGGTTCTCAGTTCAATCATCGCTTTGTCGAGGTTTTTCAACTGCGACTTCTGATCCTGGCATGTCACCACAATACCAGTGGGGATGTGGGTGAGGCGTATGGCCGAATAGGTGGTGTTAACACTCTGGCCGCCCGGTCCCGAAGAGCAATAGGTATCTTTTCTGATGTCTTCGTTTCGCAGCACCACGTCAAACTCCTCGGCTTCGGGCAGTACTGCCACCGATGCTGCCGAGGTGTGTATGCGTCCCTGAGTCTCGGTTTGTGGCACGCGTTGCACACGATGCACGCCCGACTCATATTTGAGAATGCCATACACGCCATCGCCTGTAACTGTTGCCACAATCTCTTTATAGCCGCCCGATGTACCTTCGGAAAAGTGCGAAACTTCCATTCTCCATCCTTTTTTCTCGGCATATTTGGTGTACATCCGCAGTAGGTCGCCTGCAAATATTGCAGCCTCATCGCCTCCTGTGCCGCCACGTATCTCGAGCACGGCATTTTTCCCGTCCTGAGGGTCGGCAGGCAGTAGCAGTATTTTAATCTCTTCCTCCATCTCAGGTATGGCATCTTCAAGCTCATCGAGCTCCATTTTTGCCATCTCGCGGATGTCGGCATCGCTCTCTTCCTTCAGCATCTGGCGGGCAAGAGCCACATTATCAAGACTGTTCTTATATTTTTTATATACCTCTACAATCTTCTCCAAATCACGATATTCCCTGTTCAGTTTTACGAAACGGGCATTATCGGCAATCACTTCCGGATTGGTAATCTGCTCACCAACCTCGATGAAGCGAAGTCTTAAAAACTCTAACTTTTCAATTAAGGATTTCCCCTGCGACATATAGTGTTTTAGAAAGTTTAAACTAACTGATAATCAATATTCAAACACCCCAAACTCACTTTTTATAGTAAGTTTTTTACCGGTGGAAGCTTCACAACGGCCTACCACTTGGGCATCAATATTGAATGATTTTGATATTTCGATAATGCGGGCTGCCTTTTCGGGCTGCACATATATCTCCATGCGGTGACCCATATTGAACACCTTATACATCTCGCTCCATTCGGTGCCCGACTGCTCATGAATAAGTTTGAAAAGTGGTGGCACGGGGAACATGTTATCTTTTATCACATGTATATCATCCACAAAATGAAGCACTTTAGTTTGTGCGCCACCCGAGCAGTGCACCATTCCATGAATGTCAGCACGCATCTCATCAAGAATTTTTTTGATTACTGGCGCATAGGTGCGGGTAGGAGATAGCACAAGTTTTCCGGCATCGAGAGGCGAACCTTCCACGCTATCGGTAAGTTTACAGTTGCCTGAGTATGCCAAATCATCGGGCACCATTGAGTCGTAACTCTCGGGATATTTACTTTTCAGATATGAGCTAAACACATCGTGGCGTGCGCTGGTGAGGCCGTTGCTGCCCATGCCGCCGTTGTACTCCTTCTCGTAAGTTGCTTGTCCCGATGATGAAAGACCCACAATAACATCGCCCGGGCGAATGGTGTCGTTGGAAATCACATCACTACGTTTCATGCGGCAAGTAACGGTGCTATCAACAATAATCGTCTTAACAAGATCGCCCACGTCGGCAGTTTCGCCACCGGTAGGGAATATCGATATTCCCATCTCGCGCAATTCGGCCAGCAGTTCGTCGGTACTGTTGATAATTGCTGAAATTACCTCGCCGGGAACCAGATTTTTATTTCTTCCTATGGTGGATGATACGAGGATGTTATCGGTGGCACCCACGCACAGCAGGTCGTCAAGATTCATAACAATGGCATCTTGTGCAATTCCTTTCCACACGCTAATGTCGCCGGTCTCTTTCCAGTAGATGTATGCAAGTGATGATTTTGTGCCTGCACCATCGGCATGCATAATGTTGCAATACTGTGAATCACCCCCTAAAATATCGGGAACTATTTTACAGAATGCTTTGGGGTATAGACCCTTATCAATATTCTTGATGGCATTGTGCACATCCTCTTTTGAAGCCGAAACTCCACGCCGATTGTACCTTGAATCTGAACTCACTGATATTATTTTATAATGATGACTCTTCTATTCGGGGCATAAAATTAATGAATTTCTTCGGCATCATCAACCCCTTGAGGCACATCATTACTATCTGGTTATCAAAACAAGCTCTACACGGTCGTTTAGCTGCTCTACATCTTTGCGGTCGTTGGGTCTCAGACGCTTCAATAATGAAGAATTAACTTTGTCACCCTGCCTCAAAATTGGATATTTGGCAGCAACCACATCATCAATAACTGCCTCCTGCTGCGAACCAAGTGCATCAACAAATATCTGGCTCTCGTTGATGCCTGCCGCCTTGAGCATCTGCTCCACAAGTGCCGCACGTTTATCCGACAGTTGAACATCATTCTCGCTTCTGCCTGATGATGATGTGTGTCCCTTAACATCTATGCTGTAGGAGCTGTTATTTTTTAGGTAGGCAGCCACTCGCTCGATAAGACTCTTATAATCGCCCGAAAGTGTAACACCTCCTTTGGCAAAATAGATTGGCTCAAATGTCATAAGTTCATCCGAAGAGGTCATTCTTATATTCACCTCAACAGCCTGACTTTCAGATAGCATTGATGTAGAGAAGTTCTCTTTTGCATTGTAAAGTCCGGCGCCGGATGCCATAAGCACATAATCGGTATTTTTCTCGAGAGGTGTGCCAAATGAGCCGTCGGGAGTGAGCGGCAACACCATATTTGTGCCGTCGGTGCCCACTATACGCACTGTTACTGCTGCATCTTTACGTTTTGCAGGCAGGTTGATTTTTCCTTCAAGAGTAAAAGTTACCTGTGGCATCTCAAAGGAGTATATGTTGTCGATTCCTTTGGCACTTCCGCGCGAGCTGGAGAATAGCCCCGCCTCACGTTTACCCTGAAAAACGATTCCAAAATCATCGGACTCGCTATTGATGGGCTTTCCGAGGTTTACAATTACCTCACGCCCTTTTTCATCATAATCGACCCTGAAAATATCGAGACCGCCAAAGCCCACATGACCGTTGGAGGCGAAGTAGAGAGTACCATCGGCACTCACATAGGGGAACATCTCATCGCCGGGGGTGTTAATGGTGCTGCCCATATTAAATGGCGCACTCCAGTCACCGTCCAGTTTCATGGTTTTGTAAAGATCCTTACCGCCCTGTCCGCCAGGCCTATCCGATACAAAATAGAGAGTATTGCCATCGGGAGTAATTGCCGGATGAGCCATCATAAGCGAGTCGCCGGCTGGCATAATACGCTCAGGGTCACCCCATTTGCCGCCAGAGCGTTGTACTTGAAACGTCTGTGCGGTATTGGGCTGTGTGTTATCGTAAGGGCAACGGGTGTAATAGAGCACTTTACCGTCGAAACTCATATTGGGGGTGCCATCATCAAACGCTGAAGTAACAGGCTCTTCCAGTCGCTCGGGCTTGCTCCACACACCTTTGGCATCCAATTTCGACATATATAATGATGAATTTCCCTGTCCGGTGATGCGATTCATCCTCTTTTTCTTCTTCTCGGTGCGCATGCTGGTAAAATATACCTGGTCGAACGAGGTGCCGCCATAAGCAGCTGAATAGTCGGAATATTTGGAGTTGAAAGCCTTAACTTTTTCTACTATCCATGGTTTTACTATCGGATTATTCATTGCCATGTCGCACGATGCCACACCGTTGGCAGCCAGGCGGTCGAAAGTTGTTGACTCGATATATTGTTGGTAAATCTCGCGTGCCTTCTCATAGTCGCCCGCTTTGCGAAGGCTCTCGGCCATATAAAGAAGTGTGCGATTGTCATTATACTTGGCCCGTGCCGCTTTATTATATGACGATGCCGCCTTTTTGGGCATGTTCATATTGCGGTAACTCTCGCCCATATAGAACGAATATTCACCTTTGCGGTATTTATTTTTCTCCTTGTTATATGCCGATTTTAAAAAACCTTCTGCCCTGTGGTACTCACCAATCTCGTAGCTTTTAATCGCTTTGGTTGATTTGCTTGAACCACACGACATTACAATGAGTGCGTAGAGGGATATCAGAAAAAGTATATATATTTTCGAAAATTTCATCTTTCCATAAAATTAGATTACATCAATCGCAACCGCTAAAAATAAGTAAAGAAAGCTATACAATAGTAATGAAAACGAATAAAAAGTTTAAAAATTGCATGATTGGAGTTTTATAATACCTTTATAAAAAGAAAAAAGCGCTGGGGAAATATATCCCAACGCCTTCTATTATAAAGGTTTAGTTAAGATTTTAACGGAAGAAGAGTAGTTCTCTGTATTTAGGCAGAGGCCACATCTCATTATCAATGGTAAGTTCCAGTTTATCAACATGATAACGGATGTCGTTAAGGTAAGGTCGCACTTGTGCATCATATGCGAATGCCTTTTCGGGCTCGTCCTCAATTTTGTTGCACACCTTGCGCGCTTCAATCATGTCGTGCACCTTCTGCTTAATTTCCGATACATGTTCCGATATTTCGCG
>CAZWOA010000037.1:4239-24938 GCA_964635545.1 uncultured Marinilabiliaceae bacterium | reverse complement strand
CAGCCTCTTGGCGCCACGCCTCAGAATAGCCATCACCATCGAAATGGATTGGTTTAGACTCGATTATATATTTTCTGATGATTTGGAAAATCGCCTCATCCTTCTTTACATCCTTCTCGATAAGGGCATCCACTTCACGCTTAAATTCACGCAACTGGTCGGCCACGATGGCATTCAATATTGTGAGCGCCCCGGCACAGTTGGCTGATGATCCTACAGCTCTGAATTCAAACCTATTGCCGGTGAATGCGAATGGTGATGTGCGGTTACGGTCGGTATTATCGAGCAAAATCTCAGGAATACGCCCGATGCCAAGTTTTAGATTTGTCTTCTCCTCGGGAGTCATCTTCACATCCGACACCTTCTCTACAATACTGTCGAGCACCTCACTAAGCTGAGTGCCAAGGAATACCGACATAATGGCCGGCGGTGCCTCATGACCACCCAAACGGTGTGAGTTGGACGCATTGAGAATTACCGAACGAAGCAAATCCTGATTTTTAAACACCGCCCTCATGCTACACACCAAGAAAGTGAGGAATAGCATGTTGCTTTTAGGGTTTTTGCCCGGTGATAATAGGTTAACTCCGGTATCGGTGCCTAACGACCAGTTGTTGTGCTTGCCCGAGCCGTTCACTCCGGCAAATGGTTTTTCGTGCAGCAGCACCATAAACTCATGATGACGGGCCACACGTTTCATAATATCCATCACAAGTTGGTTGTGGTCGTTGGCAAGGTTGGCTTCACCATATATAGGAGCTAACTCAAACTGGTTGGGAGCCACCTCGTTATGGCGGGTTTTTACAGGTATTCCAAGTCTATGACACTCATACTCAAGCTCTACCAGATAGGCAGTAACCCTCTCGGGTATCGAACCGAAGTAGTGGTCCTCAAGCTGTTGGTCTTTGGCCGATGAGTGTCCCATAAGGGTGCGGCCGGTGAGCACCAAGTCGGGACGAGCCATGTAAAGACCCTCATCAACAAGGAAAAACTCCTGCTCCCATCCCAGGAAGGCAGTTACCTTAGTTACATTTTTATCGAAATATTGGCACACATCCACAGCCGCTTTATCTACAGCGTAGAGAGCCTTTAGCAGTGGTGTTTTATAATCGAGGGCATCGCCGGTGAACGATACAAATATGGTGGGGATACAAAGCGTCTTTCCTACAATAAATGCCGGTGACGATACATCCCAAGCGGTATAGCCACGCGCCTCAAACGTTTGACGGATACCGCCGTTGGGGAAAGATGAAGCATCGGGCTCCTGCTGAACAAGTAGTTTGCCAGGGAAATCTTCAACCAGTGTTCCATCGGCCGAATAATCGATAAAGCCGTCATGCTTCTCGGCAGTACTCTCGGTAAGTGGCTGAAACCAATGAGTGTAGTGAGTGGCACCCTTCGATACTGCCCAGGCTTTCATGCCTGCTGCAACACCATCAGCTGCCTTGCGGTCAATGGGTTCGCCCTTTTGAATAGCCTCCTTCACGAGTTTGTAAATATCGCGGGAGAGGTAATGTACCATCACTTCGTCGGAAAAAACCATCTCGTTGAAGTATTCGGTTACTCGCTTATTGGGAAGCTCTACCTCTTTGGGTAGTTTTTTCAAAAGGTCGGTTAGAGCTTGAAATCTTAGTGTTGCCATCGGAAATATTATTATTGATTGACTTTGCAAATTTATGTTTTTTTCAAAATACACCATGCAATTTGTGGGGTATTTTTTAATAAAACCATGAAATATTTTTTCAGACCCCCTAAAATGAGTATGTGTAATTGAAATTTTGTGGGTTTTATTTGTTTGCACCCTAAATAATGAAAAACTATAGTCGTTGACAAAAGGATTTGGATGTATGACATTTCTGATAGATTTGCAGCACAATGCAGCAGGAGGTTAAATGTTGCAATAAAATATTTCACCATTAAGATAGTCAAGGGTTTCTTTGCGTTCTCCCGTTCTGACGGGACAAGTTCTGTGTGAAAATAAAAATAATCTCACCCCATGCGGGGCTTTCAACCCCATAGCTTAGGGCCGTAAGCTTCGCTTCGCTTGCATACGGTTAATTATGATATATCCCCTGCGGGGAATGGCTTAACTCTCTTAATGGTTTCTTAGAAGTTATGAAGACAAGCTATTAGCTAAAAGCTATCAGCTAACAGTTACATTCAACTCATTTTTTCGATTCGGTTTTGAAAATTATGTCGATGCCCGATCCTTTATCATCACCACTTTCTAGTCTGAAAAACAGATGACGGTTAAGCTCATACTCCATTATCACTTTTTGAGGTGCAATATCCTGATCTGTGGCCTTTCCAAACGACCGTTGATAGATTACAAAGAGGTTTTGGGTGATATATTTACCCACAACAAAAGATGAGTTTTCCCAATTGTCAGATGCATCAATCTCAACCACATCAAGGCTTAGCGTACTACCAATAAGTTTCGATAGCTGCGACGATACCAAGCCCGAAACAGCATCGCCCGAGCCGCCATCGGATAGTTGCAACCCTCCCGCTCCCAGCTCCGACATCGGCTTGCCAAATACCAGATAACCAACAGCATTACCCTGAGTGATTTCGTTGCCATCTAGCGAGAAGGCTATTTCAGGTTGTAGCATCTTACCAGTTATCACAGCATGCAGGGTGAGCTTACGGCGGTCGGCACTTCTAAAAATATATTGAGCCTCCATGTCGAGGCGCGGATTGATATCACGCCCGCCTTCAAAGGTTATATTTCCTTTTGATATCTGCAATTTACGGCCATACAGACTATAGTAGCCCCGATTTACATTCAGCGAACCAAACAGCTCAGCATCAGTACCATTAACCGATATATCCAAATCACCCCTGAGTTCGATACTCATATTATCACCCTTAATCCAGGTGTTATGGGGTATTGACAATTTTAAATCGCCACTCATCGCTCCAAAATTGATGACTGGCAGCGATGTGTTATTTTTCTCAACTTCAATAACTTGTGCATGCTCTTCATCTTTTAGTTTTTTTATTGACGACACCAGCAATACATCATTTTTATATGTATCAGGACCTGCCTGAACCATCAATTCATCAACATTGAATGATGAATTTAACACCTTTACAGCCCCTTTGAAATGCGGGATTTTCTCTTTTACCGATATGGCTGCATCGGCATCTACTGCAATGTCGAACATATTTCGGCGGCGTAGCCTGAAATTATCAGTTTTCAGTGTCATGTTGATGTCGCTCACAGGCTTAAGCAATCCGTCGGCAAATGAGGCCTCCCCTTGCATCAACAACTTGCCTTTAGCACTGTTAATCAACATTGTATCGAGTGTGAATCTGTTGCCATGCGCCTGCAATGACATATTCATCCCGGTAAAATCGGCACCTGCTGATGGAATTTTAACTGCAGCATCGTCTATCCTAATAAATCCGGTGGCAAGTGGATTATCTAAATCACCATAAATCTTCATCTTATAGGATAACAACCCTTTGGATATGCTCATACCCAACTCGGGAGGTATCATATATGCCAGAGGCAATTTATTGGTTGTAGATTCCAGTACTATTTCAGGCTTTTGGGCTACTGTAAAGTTCAATGAATCTTGGGTAATAAAGTGTTTAGAGCGCAGTAGAATCTCGATTTTATCACCCATTACATTGAAAATATTGGTGGCAACGCTTAAATCGCTGTTGCTGCCATCGCCACTAATTGTAATTTTATTCACCAACAGCCTGTCTATCAACAATGAATCAATGGTTGATGACAATTTAATCTTATGATTATTGGGAGTACCTTCAAAGTCAATATTGGCAGTGAGGTCTCCATCAATATTCATATTATCGATAAATGGGCGTAGTAGCGCCAAGTCGAATTTTGTAGTATTGATGTTAAAATCACTATTAGACAGCGGATTGATAACTCCCTTAGCTTCAATAAGTTTAACTCCCGATAAAGTATGCTTCATGCCAAAACTATCTACCCAAATGGCACTTCCGGAATTGCGAAACTTAATTGTATCCTGATTATTTATGGCAATATTGCCGGCATTCAACTTCAGTACAGGTATATCAATTTTTATTGTGTCGCCTGGAATAATTGTTAATGAGGCATTTACACCTATTGTATCCAAAGCTGTAACCGACAAATCTATACCTGCCCGGTTATTTTCATATGTTGAATTAACGCTTGTGCTATTTATTAAATAGTTGCCATACCGTGTGTTACCTATCTCAATATCAGCCTTAGCCAATGGATATTCACTATTCCGTTTCCCACTGGTAATCAGCTTCATATCAGCTATTTTCAATGAGTCGTACCCTATATTGGATGCAGTAAATTTGCCATTCCATCGGGGCGATGTTGCCGTGCCATCAATCATCATACTTGCATCGGCACTGTTAATCATCAGAGTAGATGTGGAGTCGATGGGCAGCAATATATTTTGGAGTGCAGCATTTAATGTAGCATCAATTGAGTCGTTTGACAGATTATAATGCCCCGAAGCAATTGCAATGCCCATGGTAGTAAACAAGTGCATATTGCTGATATTTAGCACATTATCATTAAACTTGCTATTTATGCAAAGAGAGTCACTCTTAACACCATAAGTTGTGATTGATGTAACTTTAAGTTTTGCTTTTGCCGACATGGAGTTGCCTGTGCCACTGATATTTAGCGTTGCATTATCAAATCTCACATCAGCTTTACCGGGCCAGTGCATGCCATCAAAATTAGAAATTACCGCAGTGGCTGCAATTAGCTGACTATTTTGCCAATCATCAATATTAAAATCGGATGTTATACTCTGATTTTGAATTGCAACATTTAGGCTTCCATCAACTTTTTTATCGGTTATATTACCCTTCAGAATAAGGGTTTGTGCCGAAATGCCTTCAAATGAGGAGTTGTCAAAATCAGCATTAATACGAATTGGATTACCTGACAATGCAGGTTTTACTCCACTTACATTTATGGAGCCGTTAATATGAATATGCGGTGGTAAAGTTGTGAGCCAGCGGTTCGCTGTAATGTTTGAAAATTTGCCGGTAACTGTAAATGGTGATTTTGCATCATCAGCAAAAATATGTGAGAATGCTTCTATTGTACCTGTAATCTTTACCGATTCGCCACTATTCATAGCTCCTGCTGCAAACATAAGTTTGTCATCTTCGTTAGACGCATCGAAATACAGCGAGTCTATATGCCCCAATGCCACATCAGGCATTAAGAAAATGAATTCATGCACATTAAGCTTGCCGGCATGTATTTCACCATCAAAACTCTCCTCCGATTCATAATTGGCTAATGCGGCCAACTTATTTTCTGTAGTTGTTATGGTAAGTTTGTTAACCGATATTTTCGAATTCTCGCTATTCACCTCCACTGCAAACCGCTTCAGTTCCGGCCATCCGCCGTTAGCCTTTGCCGCCAATGTGTCAATAATTATTGAATAATCAGTTCCCCACATCTTTGCAGAACTGTAGAGTTTTACATTGTTGATTTCTGTAGGAATAGGAGCATTGAACCCTGCCAAACTTACATGTAACGGGTCTATTATCAGACTATTAACATTTATTTTCAGACTTACAGGTGTTGATTTTTGAGTAGTGTCGGCCTCCGATGGTAGCGCAATACGCATCAGGTTAAGTCCATTTACCGAGTCGTTTACAATATTTAGGTTAATGTGCGAAAGTTTTATGGAGTCAACATCAATTCTCCCCATCAGCAATGGCCATAATCGGTATTTTAATGTTGCCTCGCCTAAGGTTGCAACTGTATCCCCCTCCGAAACAAGAGTTAGTCCGTTGATTTTAAGGCTATTCGCAAAATTGCCTTCTATACTTTCTATTGTTAAAATACCATTAATGAACTGTGGTGAATATTTCTCTATTTTAGTGGCAATCAAATGTTTAGCCCACCTGGTTTGAAGCATGAGAATGGCTGCCGGCGGGATTATTACTATTATCGCCAGAATTGTAATTAGCACTATTTTAACCACCCTCTTCATCATCAGAACGGATTTCCTATGTTGAAATGCAATTTCCAACCTTTATCACTATCAAATATAGGTCGTGCCACGTCGATTCCTATTGGTCCGATGGGAGTTTTCACCCTTATACCGGTTCCTGCCGAGTATCTGAAATCATTAAAAGGAAACTCAAAACTGTTACGCCATGCATTTCCTCCATCAGCAAATATCGCCCACGTAATCAGGGAGTTAATTCTTATGCGGGGCTCTACCGACAGCTCTATTATGCTACGTCCTCCCACGGGATGGTTTTCATCATTTAGTGGTCCCAGCATATATCTGCTCCATCCCCTTAGTGATTGTTGCCCGCCTCCAAAGAAACGCTCTTCAATGGGTATATAATTGCCATTTTCAATGCTTTTTATTGCTCCGGCCTGCGCTTTGGTGGCAAGAATAAGTGTTTTATTGAATTTATGGTAATACACAATTTTTGCCATCAACTTTAAAAATGGGTATCGCCCATCGAGCAGCGAAGTGTTCCACCTTGCAGTAGATGTAAATAGAAATCCCGTTTCGGGGTCGAGTGCCGGAGTTAATGACGAGTACATAACCCCCGTTGTTAATCCCGACTTAGAATAAGCATCAGCAGTTACCCTATTGTCGTAAACTGAATCCTGATTAGAGAGAGTAAGATTAATATTTTCGTTGTATAGAGTGATGTTTCCACTCCAGTATTTGCTGAATGAACCAAGCATCCCCACTTCGGCACCATATTTATGCAGCTTGTAGGCAGGCTCCTTCTGCATTGCAAAGTAGGGGTTAACAATAAGGTGTGTTGACCTGAATGGAAATGCGGGCTGATAATATTTCAACGATAAGTTGATTGGCTCAATGTATGAGTGCTTTACATTGAACATCATACGTGATATGCCACCGGGAAACCGCAACAGTTGCAACTCGGCAAAAGCCCTCACCCTATCCTCTTTGCCATAGCCCACTCCAAACCTAGTGCTTATGCGCGGTGCATCTTTAATGGTTACCACCACTGGTATTGTATCCGGTTTTGATGCTCCTACTTGCGCCCTCACTGTAGCAATATTGAATGCCCCCAGAGAATAGATTGCCTTCTGGGTGTTATCAATTCTTTTTTGCGACCATTTATCACCTTTTTTATACCGCAACTGCCTTCTGATATGATGATGTGACACACCGCTATTGCCCTCAACTGTTGTATTACCAAAAAATGCTGCTTTTCCCCTATCGATTTGCCACACCAAATCGGCGGAATGATTTACCGTATCGGGAATGGCTTCAGCAGTAATATTTGCATAAGGGAAACCTATATCACTCAGCGTGTTGAACAGCAACAACCTGTCATTACGCACCTGCTCTTCCCTGAATCTATTACCGGTTTGTGAGGTAAGTCTGTCGGTGAGCATTGAGCGGCGTTTTCGCATCAGCCTATCAAACTCGTTAACCTTTTCGTCTGCAAAAGTCACTGAACCAAACGCATACGGCTTCTTCTCGTCTATCGTAAATATAATTTTAATCCTCTTTCCATTATGCGATAAAGTGTATTTTAATTCTCCCAATGTGGCATCAGGAAATCCTTCATTCATATAAAACGACTGAATATTAAGCTGATCGGATGCATATCTCTCATGCGAGAAATATGAAACTTTCTTTTTCAAAATCAATCTGGTGAAAAAACCGGATGGCTTAAGTCTTATAAGGTCGGAGAGGTCGCCTTTGCCAAATGCCTTATTGCCTTCGAAGGTAACTTTACTAACCTTGGCATCATCCTGAGCCAACAGGCAAGTAAAAAAGAGTAAAAAAATGGCGATAAGGTTAAACTTGACAAACATATTATGTGTTAATATATGTACAATGTAAGATAAGTATAATTATCCGAATGTAAAAATAACAACTATTGATAATAAATGATTATTAAAAATTGTTCATTTCCCAATTATTGTGTAGTTTTAGAGAGGGAGTAATTTATAGTGATTGATTGAAAATGTGTATGCTTATCTAAAAAGCAGAGTTATGGAGAAGGTAGGCTCCTTGTTATTTGTTAGGTTACTATTGCTGGTAGTCTTTTTATTAGTATCTGTTTCGTCAGCAGATGCCCGTGGCAAGGCTGTTGACAGTTTATTAAACGTGATTCGCTCACATACTTCCGAAGACACCACAAGGGTAAATATGCTTAATGAGCTAGCTATATCCATTGCCCTTTCCGACTCTTTAACTGCAATGAATTATGCCAATGAAGCCGAGTATCTTGCCGGTCAGCTATCTTACCATAAAGGAAGGGCCTACAGTAATTTTGTAAAAGGGTATATTGCTTCATCATCAATAGTCAACAATACATCTTTATCATTTTTTAAGCGGGCCATCGAAATTGCCGAAGGGGCTTCACTTTACTATGAAGCCAATGATTATATGGGCTATTACGGAATGTTTCTTATTAAGATGGGCGATTTTAACACAGCCATAGATATTTATAATAAAGGAATAAAATTCTGTTTGGTTAATGATTATAAAAAAGGATTGGTAAGAAGCATCGGTAATTTAGCTATAATTTACAAAGAAAAGGGCGATTTTGTTAAGGCTCTTGAGAGTTATGAGTGGGTACTGTCATTAAGTGCTGAAACGGGTGACAAGGAAGTGGAGATGATCGCCTTAAATAATATTGGAGCTATTTTTTATCATATAGGCGATTATCCTAAAGCACAGGAATACTATTTTAAAGCACTTAGGCTGAAGGAGAAAAACGGCAATCCCAAAGGGTTGATTACCGGTTACTTAAATATAGGAACTGTTATTAGAAAGCAGGGTGACAAAGAGGAGGCTCTTGTTTACCTAAACAAAGCGCTGGAACTTGCCCGCAAGGAGGGTGATAAATTTGATGTAATTCAGTGCCTTCAGGAGTTTGGGATGTTAGAGAAAGATGTTGACAATAAAAAAGCCCTCGATTATTTTAAACAAACATTGAGTTATTCGCAAGATATTGCATTTAAGAGAGGTATTATCACCAGTTTAATCAATATTGGCGACATTTATCTGGCCGAATCAAACCTAGAAAGTGCCGGCACCTACTTTGAGAAGGCTCTGAGCCAGGCTCGTGAAAGTCAGCACAGACAGCTATTGGGATTAGCACTACGCAGGATTGGCTTTTTGAATTTTAAACTTAACAACTATCCATTAGCAATCGACTACTCGCTTGAAGGATTACACATAGCCGAGGATTTGGAATTAATAGCTGATAAACGTGATATTTATGAACAGCTACATCAGATTTATCGGGAGGCGGGCGACTATAAAAATGCATATGAAAGCCTGATAAATTTTAAAATGTATAGCGACTCTATCTTCAATGAGAAAAAGGTAAGACAAGTTACCGAGCAGGAGTTTGTATATCGACTTGAGGCTCAAAAGCAAGCAATTGATAGTGAGAATCAAAAACGAGAAACTCTGTCAAAAACAGAAAGCAGGATGCATCGCACCGTGATCTATATTTTAGGAATAGGTATTTTAGTCGTGTTGGTATTGCTGTTTCTCATCCATCGCTCCAACAAAGCTAAACAACATATTAATAGGATGTTGGCATCACAAAAATCGGTTATAGAGAAGAAAAACAAGATACTAAAAGAGTTTAATGAAGGGAAAGACAAATTCTTTAGTATTCTGGCTCATGACCTTAAAAGTTCTTTTAATTCAATATTGGGATTCTCAAATATATTGGCTTCCGAGGAAGAGGAATTTAGCAGAGAGGAGACAAGAATGATGGCCTCGGCAATTCATGCAGCATCCACTAATACATACAAATTGCTTGAAAATCTACTATCATGGTCAAAAAGTAATGTTGGCATGGTTGGTTTTAATCCTACCCAGTTCCAATTGTGCGATCTTATTGCAGCCAACAGGCCGGGATGGGATGCCGCTGCAGATGCCAAGCACATTAAGGTTAGTTGTGTGGCCAATGGCGACTGCACCGTGTTTGGCGATAGAGATATGATAAATACCATATTGCGCAACTTAATTACCAATGCAATTAAGTTTACGCCAGACCATGGAGAGGTTACCATAAACACTATGAATAACAGTAAGGGCATTGAAATTGAAGTGGCCGACACCGGAATAGGAATAAGCGAGGAGGCTATAGCCGATTTATTTATTATAGGTAAAATAAACTCACGACCGGGAACCCATAATGAAATGGGTACAGGACTAGGACTACTCATATGCAAAGAGTTTGTACAAAAACATGATGGTAAAATTTGGGTTGAGAGTGAAGTGGGTAAGGGTAGCCGATTTAAGGTTTTTTTCCCGCACGAGCATCAAGCCTAAATACTTACACTAAAGAGAGTTAAACATTGCAACCGAAACTATTGTGCCGGCAAAAAACATAATGTATTATTTAAGTTGTTTATTTTAAGTAATTTTTGTACAATTGTGCGACTATTTTTTAATTGACCGGGTTTTTGATGAAATCTATTTTTACTTTGCAATTGCTGGTTGTTTTTCTAACAATTCAGCAGTATAATTGCGCCCAAACTTCCACATCGCTTCTTGATAGTCTTGAGGCCCGGCTTTTAAATTATAAAAATTACGATACCGCCAGGGTTAATTTTCTTAATAATGCTGCAAATAAAATATTAAAAGTTGATTCATCTCGTGCCAAACTTTATGTGCAAGAAGCGCAACAACTATCTTTATCATTAAGTTACACCTCAGGAGTTGCAGAAAGCAATTGGACAATGGGTAATATCACATCGTTTTATAAGGCTCATCAAAATGCACTAGACTACTACGCCACAGCACTGTGCATATCCCGTGAGCAAAGAAACAAATCAAGCGAATTAAAATACTTAATATCAATAATCAATAGCTATAAATCGATAGGATTCAACGACAAAGCTTTTGCCAATGTTGAACTTGCCATAGATATGGCTACCGAGTTGGCAGATAAGAAACGACTTGCCCAATGCCTGCTTATTCGTGCCAATCTATACGAAAGTAGCGGTGATCAGGATAAGGCATTGGAAGGATATGAAGAGGTGCTTGCTTTAGGAGAGGAACTTGGTGACCAACGTTTCCAATCGTTTGCGGTAAATAACATAGGCAATATATTTTTCAGTAAAGGAATATTCTCTAAAGCTCAGGAGTTTTATTTTAAATCGTTATCACTTAAAGAGACCCAAGGTGATCTCAAAGGTGCAGGTATATCGTTGCTTAATATTGGCACCACTTTTTTCAGACAAGATAATTTTACAAAATCGTTAGAGTATTACCAAAAAGCACTTGAAATTGGAATTGAACTGAACGACAAGAGGCATATAGCACGTTGTTATTCGTGTATTGGAGATATTTATGTTAACTCAAATCCGCAAAAGTCTCTGGATTATTACACCAAAGCATATGATATAGCTTCAGAATTATCAATCAACGATATAATTATCAATAGTTTAAATGGTATAGGTGGTCTATATTTCCGACAAGGTGAACATACTGATGCACTAAGTGCATATAGGGGTGCGCTGGCCGTAGCTTCAAAAATAAAGCACCAAAGGAGTATGTGCAAAATCAATCACTTCATAGGAAAGGTGCATTTAGCTGATAAGCAATACGATAGTGCACATTTTCACCTTAAAAATAGCCTAGCTCTTGCCGAAAAAATGAATCTAAATGTGGAGCGCAGAGTTTGCCATGACCTCCTTTCAAAATTATATTTTGAAAAGAAAGACTATAAGAGTGCTTATGACCACAAGTGCCTATATCAGGCTTATAATGATAGCGTTATAAACGACGAAAGTTTGCGAAAAGCAGTGGTACTTGAATATTCTTATAAACTTGACTCTGAAAAGAAAATAATAGAGACCGCTCAACATCATAAAAGTGAACTTTTACTAGCCGAAAGTAAGATGCAAAGAGACATAATACTATTGCTTGCCATAGGAGTCTCAGTATTATTTATAGTTGTTGTAGTGATTCTTCGTCTTTTTGTTGTTCGCCGCCGTATGAATCATGAGTTGATAAAACATAAAGAGATTATAGAGAGTCAAAATTTGCAGCTCCAGAAATATAATGATGGTAAAGATAGATTCTTCGGACTTTTGGCTCACGACTTAAAGGGGTCATTCAACTCAATACTAGGATTCTCCAATCTTATTCAGGATGGCATCGGAATTTATAATGTAAAAGAGCTGGAAGAGATGGCAAGAGCTATTCACTCATCGGCAAGTAGTACATATAACCTGCTTGAGAATTTGCTAAGCTGGTCTCGCTCAAGTATTGGTATTATTGAATTTAAACCGGAGAAATTTCTATTCTCCGACCTTGTCAATTTCTGCCGCCCACAATGGATGGGAGGTGCCGATGCTAAAAACGTAAAGGTGGATGTTGTGTTTGATGAAAATGTGGAGATTTATGCCGATAAAGATATGCTTTGCACAGTGATGCGTAACCTGATTAGTAATGCTGTTAAATATTCCGATCGCAGAGGAAAGGTTAAAGTTGAATGTAGGGTTATTGGCGATAATGTAGAGTTGATAGTGTCCGACCAAGGTATGGGTATGAGTGAAGATGTTATTGAGAGCCTTTTCGACATGTCGAAAATGAGGTCGAAACCGGGAACCGAAAAAGAGTTGGGAACCGGCATGGGTCTATTCCTTTCGCATGAATTTGTTAAACGACATCAAGGTACCATATCGGTTGAGAGCAATCTGGGCAGAGGTAGCCGTTTTATTGTTGAACTTCCTTTAATGAGCGAGGTGGAGATATACGCATAATATTATTTGTCCACTGAATGAACTGAAGAATCTAAGAGTTTTAGTCGCTCAACAATAATAAAATATAGGATACCTACTAATGTTTGTCCTATTTCCTGTGTGTAATTACTCATTTTTTTGAATATCTTTGCAAATTGAGTAATTATCGATTAATCAATCAACGTTTTATATATTCATTTTGATGAAACAGATCCGTAATTTTTGCATCATTGCCCACATCGACCATGGGAAGAGTACACTTGCCGACCGCCTGCTTGAATTTACCAAGACAGTGACGGGTAACGACATGCAGGCTCAGGTTCTCGACAGCATGGATCTGGAAAGGGAGAGAGGTATCACTATTAAAAGTCATGCTATACAGATGGATTATGAATATGAGGGTGAGAAATATGTTCTTAACCTTATTGATACTCCCGGCCACGTGGATTTCTCATACGAGGTTTCCCGATCTATAGCTGCTTGCGAGGGAGCACTTCTTATTGTTGACTCAACACAGGGAATACAGGCTCAAACCATCTCAAACCTCTATCAAGCTATTGAGCACGATTTAACAATAATACCAATTCTAAATAAGATGGACCTCCCCAATGCTATGCCAGAGGAGGTTGAAGACCAAATTATCGACCTTGTGGGGTGCGATAGAAGTGAGATTATCCATGCCAGCGGCAAAACCGGTATGGGTGTTGATGATGTTCTGCACGCTATCGTTAACCGTATTGCTCCACCTGTGGGCGATGAGAATGCACCTCTTCAATGCTTGATTTTCGACTCGGTATTTAACTCTTTCCGGGGTATCATAGCATATTTCAAAGTGGTAAATGGCCAGATTGCAAAAGGTGATGATGTTAAATTCATAGCAACAGGAAAGGAGTATGAGGCAGATGAAATTGGTGTGCTACGCCTGGGAATGGAACCACGCAAGGTGCTTAAAACCGGTGATGTGGGATATATCATCAGTGGTATTAAAACCAGCAAAGAGGTAAAAGTGGGTGACACAATTACCCATGTTGATCGCCCAAGTAGCTCCGGGATAGCAGGCTTTGAAGAGGTAAAACCCATGGTGTTTGCAGGTGTATATCCAATTGATGCCGAGGATTATGAGGACTTGCGTGCTTCATTGGAAAAACTTCAGCTTAATGATGCTTCGCTAACTTTTGAGCCGGAATCATCATTGGCATTAGGTTTCGGTTTCCGATGCGGATTCCTGGGCATGCTCCATATGGAGATAATCCAGGAGCGACTCGACAGGGAGTTCGACATGAGTGTTATAACCACAGTGCCCAACGTACCCTATAAAGCTTTCACCAAAAAAGGTGAGCTGATAGAAATTCATACTCCATCGGCATTGCCCGAACCTACTCTTCTCGACTATGTGGAGGAGCCTTATATAAGAGCGCAGATAATTACCAAAAGCGAATATACAGGTCAAATCATGACGCTATGCCTCGCCAAGAGGGGCGAAATGGTTAAGCAGCAGTATCTTACCACTGACAGGGTTGAACTTAGCTTTGATATGCCTCTGGCCGAAATCGTGTTCGACTTCTACGATAAACTTAAAAGTATATCTAAAGGTTATGCTTCGTTCGACTACTATGCCACAGGCTACCGACAATCGAAACTGGTTAAGATGGATATTCTGCTCAACGGTGAGAAGGTGGATGCCCTATCATCATTAACCCACGTTGATAATGCATACAGCCTAGGTAAGCGAATGTGTGAAAAACTAAAAGAGCTTATACCACGTCAGCAGTTCGACATTGCGATTCAGGCGGCTCTAGGTGCTAAAATTATCTCACGCGAAACGATTAAAGCACTACGTAAAGATGTAACTGCCAAGTGCTATGGTGGTGATATATCGCGTAAACGTAAGCTGCTCGAGAAACAGAAAAAAGGTAAAAAACGTATGAAGCAGATTGGAAATGTGGAGGTGCCTCAAAAAGCATTCCTTGCTGTTCTGAAACTGGATTAACCGTTTTTGAGCTTTTTATGATATTGAAGCGATGCCGTGAGGTGTCGCTTTTTTGGCTTTCGCTTCTCTGTTACTTCAAACTCCTTTTAAACCATTAAGGAAGTTAAGAATCAGGAGAATAAACCTTAACTATCTTAATGGTGAGAAAAATTCTATCCAAACATTTAACTTTATCTCTTAAGCTCTTCAACTATTCATCTATTTAACCATTTAACTATTCAACCATATAACTATTTAACTCTTTTAAAAACTCCTCAATCAAACTGTCGTTTCATAAACCAAGGCTCATTAACGCTAAGGCCTATGCGGATTGTATGTTGAAATTCAGTTAATAATCCGTTGCGCCCCGAACCAAATTTAACATATTCATAACCCAGATTGAGCATATTCCCTTTATTACCAAGAGGGAAGGCCAGTCCGGTAGTGAAGCCCTTCTCCTCTAGGCGTACCGATTTAATTTTAAGATAACCGGAGTTATAAAGCACACCAGCCCTGTATTTCATTCTGCGCAAATAGTTCATATATGTTTTTTTACGTGCACTATATTCCACCCCAAAATTAAAAGATTGATTATTAAGATATAATGCAGATTCACTTTTGGGGTTGTCAATACTCTTCCAGTTTTGCAATCCATAATCGGCTGCAAATAAAAACCCTGAAGGGATATCCCATGACAATCCGGCACGGTAAGATTGGGGCACTGTAAAATCATCAAAATCAGACTCTTCATCGCTTATCCCCGATGTGTAATCATTGAATATACGTTGACGGTAGGTGCTGCCAAGTTTTGTTTTCATATTTGCCACTGCACCCACACCCACTTTATGCTTACCTATTTGGGCCTGATATTGGAGTCCGTATTCCAGGTAGAAATTATTCATATAGTGGGTTTTTTCATTATATATATCCTCGGCGTTAAGGGCAGGATAGGTTGAAAGCTCGGTTGATTTGAGGTTTCCCCACAGATATGAGATATTAAGTCCCAATGATAGTCCGCCAATAACTTTCACCGAGTTGGCCCAATATATTTGCGATAATCCACCACTTCCATCATACACCACCGGATAAACAGTGTTTGTGCCAAGCAGGTATTTGCTGCTTTGTATGCTGTAGCCCACATTTGAAAACGGAGTATAACCCAATGACATACCCCATCCGCGTGCAGCTCTGAAGCCCATGGTCACCGCACCAATATTGCCATTTATATTGCTTTTGGACTGTGAACTGTTGCCTATTTTGCTATAAATGCCATCCACCTGCATATTGAAATAGAATGTGGTGCTATCAAGCGATGATAGTGATGCGGGATTAATCGTGTTAATCCATCCTTCGGAAGGTAGCGCAACGCCGGCATGGCCCATCGACAAAGTGGCAACATCGCCTCGACTCGCCAATCGCCCCAATCCAAACACCGAATATGGCGATGATGTGCTGTTTTGCGCGTTGGAAGGAATAAGAATTATCAGAAAAAATAATAAAAGTAGTTCAATCTTTGTCATAGTAGTAATAATAAAGTTTCAGTGCCGACCGGTTCGATTTGTTAGTAGTGCAGTCAATAAGCAGTGCATCCTGAGAACTGCTGCTTCTCGATGCTCCCCAAGTGAAAGTGATGCCATTGTCGGTATTTACGATTGTTTCGGTGAGCCGATAATTAAAATATTGGGTGATATCAGCCTTGTAATAAACACTTTCGCCAAACAGCGGGTCGGTATATAACACTCCCGATGCATAATTTTCATCACTTGAGTAGAGCACGCTTCCCCATTCATTAATTTTCTTAACCTCGTGCATATAAATTGTGGTAGGCAGTTTATCTACATCGTAACTTCCTTTTACGGGGTATATATATAGCTCTGCCTTAATAACATACCCCTTGTGATTGGCATCTTCAAGTTCATTGATATAGGGAAAATCAACCCTTGCATAATAACCGTTGCTCTCGTGCATAAGCACCATATTGTCGCTTTGCCTGGCAGGAAGTAGCTCTTTGTACTCGCTGATATTGCTGAAGTTATGTTGCAATCCGTCAACTTCGGTATTGTTATATTGAAGAGTGCTGCTGGATAGACTTATTTCGCGGGTTACAACCTCCGATTCTATTGCGGGCAGGTGACTGTAAACTGTTATAACCATATTGCTATCCTGGGCTGCAAACGACATAAGCGACTCGACACCATCACCGGCACCAAGCCTTATCCCTTTCAGGAAATCGGCAAAGAAGGATGCATTATCGCTATTCTGATAATTCTCTTTACAGAAATTCATAATCTCCTGTCCGAAATCATCATCGAGTCGAAATCTGATTTTAGGCTTATCGCCCGGCCGTGGCAGGAAATTGTATGTGCCGATAGGTTCTTCATCATATTTTGTAATACGGTTATTGTAAATGTATCCGTCGTCATTATTCCCCGTGATGGTTTGTGTAACCCGGTTTACAATAAGCGAAAAAGGCTTTAATGTATCACCTAGGAATGTGGCATCGTGCTTAAGCGATATGCACACCGAGTCGTAAGTCTCCTTGTTATTCCATGTTATGCCCGATTGCATAGCAACCTTAAAAAAACTCTGCGAACGCAAAGTGCCCACTTCCGGAATAACCACTTCGCCCACTAACGCAACTCCACTTCCCGAGGTTTGCACCGAGTCGAATCTGAAAGTTGACATCTGAATAGTCACAGTATCAATAAGTTCGGTATAGGTGGCCGACTTTACAAACTCCTGCCCCAGATCGAAGGTGCCGGTGTTGCATCCCGCCACCATCAATATAAAAAAGAGGGGTATAATTATTTTTTTGCTGATATAATTACTCATTCCTGCTTAGGTTTATCATTCAAGCAACAAAAGAAAATAATGCAACCGGCAGCCATGCATCATTTCAACCAAAGACACGATGTAATCAACCAAAAGCAAAAGTTGGCATAAAACAGCCATTTTATGGCAGCCACAAACCACTGATTGGAGAATAACCGATGATTATATGCCCAGGCGCAACCTTTGTTGAATAGATTGAGACAACAATTATGCGCTCCATATTTTTGGCATTCAAGAAATCAACAGCTTAGGCCGTAGATATTGCGGCAGTATTACAAACAATCATAATATTTAATTCAGATGAGAAAAACTGTATTTTTAACCACTCTTTTGTTTGCATCGTTCATTGCCTTCACCGGATGTTCGGATGATGACGATGATGACCTTGTGGGTAACTGGATAAAAAAAGGGGCATTCGATGGCCTGCCACGCAGCGACGGGGTCGCATTCACCATTGGTGATGATGCGTATATTGGCACAGGATATAACGGAAGTGAAAATGAGCGACTTAAAGACTTCTGGAAATATGATGCCGACAAAGATTACTGGACTCAGGTGGCATCACTACCCGGAGCATCGCGCAATGGAGCCATAGCTTTCGGGGTGGGTGGCAAAGGATATGTGGGAACCGGATATGACGGCACTAACCGCCTCAACGACTTCTACGTCTACGATCCGCAACTGAACACATGGAGTAGTAAAGCCGATTTTGCTGGCACTGCACGTTATGGAGCTGTAGCTTTTGCAATTAGATCAAAAGGTTATGTGGGCACAGGCTACGATGGCAATATGCTCAAAGATTTCTGGGAGTATAACCCCGACACCGACACATGGACACAAAAAGTGAGTGTGGGCGGAAGTAAGCGCAGAGATGCTGTGGCTTTTGTGATAGATGAAAAAGGATATATAGTAACCGGAGTTGACAACGGGTCGTATGTAACCGATTTCTACAGATATAGTCCCGAAGATGACAAATGGGAAGCTCTAAATGCCATAGCCGATGTGAGCGACGATTCGTTTGATGACGACTACAGCATTGTGGGAATCAACGGCACAGCATTCACCCTCAACGGAAAGGCATACGTAGCCACCGGTGGGCCTGGCTATCCTGGCAACTCGACATGGGAGTACAACCCAATTACCGACCGATGGGTGCAAAAAACCAATTTTGAAGGTTCCAATCGTTATGAGGCTGTGTCGTTTACCGTTAAGAATCAAGCATTTGTGGCCACGGGGCGCAGTTCGGGATATTACCTCGATGATGTGTGGACATTCGACCCCGATGCTGAATATGAAGAGAACGATTAAGATGAAAATCAAAGTGTTCAAACCTGGTTTATTCATAGCCATAATACTGGCTCTATCAACCACTATGCCGTCATGTGGTAATCGCAGCGAGGGGTACAGTGCCAACGTCACTCAGGAAAACAATCACTGGATATACACCATATCCTATGGCGATAAAATAGTGATAAAGCAGGAAACTATGCCCGGACTCAATAGAATAGCCTATTTTCCCGACAGAGAGACTGCTATGAAAACGGCACTATTGGTAAGGCACAGGCTCAATCGCGGAATAAATCCGGCAATATCGGCACCGGAGATGGATAGCATCTTAAGAATTGGACATCATAAATAGTAGATAGTTATATTTTTTCCAGATGGGATGCCTGAAAACATTAACTGTTTTTTAGGGATCCCATTCATACTTAATTCGTTCAACGAAATAAAAAATCCATATATTGCACACGTTAATTAACATCACTACATGACATTAAAAAATATAAAAATAAAAACCATAGGGCTACACACCAGCATCTGGATTGGGTACAGCCTGCTTATTTTTTACGGGCCGTTCACATTTCTGCCGCTAAAGTCGGCTTTGTTGTTTGCTTTGCGTGCGCTCACCATCAACGCTATAATATTCTATAGCAACACGTTCTGGCTACTACCGAAATATCTTTTTGGAGGGCGGCCGGCACGTTTCTTCCTTATTGCAGCAATGATTATAGCAACCACAGCATCAATAAGTTATGTTACTGAACCATACATTATCAGCGATTTTAACGACAAAATGCATCAAAGAGACGAACTTAGGCGGCGACCAATAGAGGAAAGGCCGGAAACTGCGCCACAACCAGGGCAAGCTATGGATAGCAATAAAAAGTTTCCGCCGCCATCTCTGTTTTTTATTCCCGCACGCATTCATCCAATGATAATTAACGGCATATTTTCATCATTGGGAATGTTGTTTCTTAGTACATTCTTTTTTCTGATAATGCGCGACCGCGAGCTGCAGCAGAAAAAAGTAAACCTCATCAATCAAAACCTTGAGTTTGAGATGAAATTCCTCAAGTCGCAAATAAACCCGCACTTTCTGTTCAATGCACTCAACAATATTTATGCACTATCAATAATAAAAGCACCCAATGCCCCGGAGATGATTCTCAAACTGTCGGACATGCTGCGATTTACATTGTATGATAGTGATAATCAGAAGGTTAAAATTGGCAAGGAGTTAGCTTACATCAGTAACTTCATCGATTTTCAACGGCTAAAAATGGATACAGAGCCAAACCTGATTATCGATATGAATAATTGCGATAAAGATTTGATAATCGAACCGATGCTTCTTATTCCATTTATAGAAAACAGCTTCAAACACAGCCACATAGAGAATACTCAACGAGGATGGATAAAGATGAAAATTGAGACTGTGGATGCAATGTTAAACTTCAGCATAAGCAATTCGGCAATACTCACCAATAATAGTCGTGACCTACCGGGCGGCATTGGGCTTGAGAATGTGCGTAAACGGCTTGAACTTCTCTATCACGGACGATTCACACTTAAAATTGAGACAAAAAATGATGTGCATAGTGTTGAGATGACCATCGACACCTCTAAAAACAATTAAAAACTGGCAACCATGAGCATAAAATGTATTATTATTGATGATGAATTTCCGGCACGCATACTGCTTCAGGAGTTTATCGATAAAGTGCCAAACCTCGAATTGACAGGTAGTTTCAAGTCGGCACTCGATGCGCTGCCCGTCATTCAGGCCGGCAATACCGATCTCATATTTTTAGATATCCAGATGCCCGACATCACCGGGATAGATTTTGTTAAAACATTGCAAGTGAGGCCATTGGTAATATTCACAACCGCTTATTCCGA
>CAZWOA010000037.1:0-4139 GCA_964635545.1 uncultured Marinilabiliaceae bacterium | reverse complement strand
TTTCGCTGGAGTCGCTTCGCAATCTTGAGCAAACCTTGCCACCATCAATGTTTATGCGCATACATAAATCGTATATCGTAAATATCGACAAGATAAAGGCACTCTATGGCAACCAATTGAAGATGGAAGGTGTGCAGAGTTATATTCCCATTGGGAAATCGTATAAAGATCCGGTACAAAAGGCACTATTCCAGCTTTAATAAAGGCTGAAAATCAGTTCTTGCTGTTTCCAAGCCATGTTAACTTGTGCCAAAGCTGCTCAAGCGGACCTTGCTTATGGTGCTTGAGCCACAATTTGCATAAATTCATCTGCACAAAATAGAGTATAATGCCTATGAACAGACTGAAAGTATAACCACAATATGTCGCCAGATGAAGCCCAATAGGGAAAAAGATAACTGCTCCGGCGATGGATTGAGTTACATAGTTGGTTAGGCTCATTTTGCCATAATATCTGAAATTATCAAAAGCACTACTGAATTTTTTATTCTGATAAAGCAGTACAAACGAGGATATTAGCACTAAGGTGAACATCAGCTTTTGCCACATGTCGAGCACCACACCTAAAGTTTGACCTATGGATGCATCGAGTGTCATAGCATAATCCTTAAGTGCATAAAGAGGAGCAAACAAAATGGCAGATGCAATAAGTATTGCATTGTTGCTCCACCTACGGGCAATAAACAGCACCACGCCAACTACTGCAAATAGCAGCAACACATCGCCTGCCGGGAAGAATGCTGCATTTAGAGTTGCGAAAAATGTAAGCAAAACCAATCTCCATAGAAACCGATAGCCAAAATCCTTCCCTTTTCGTTGCTGATTATTACACTGGATAAAGAACGTAAATCCGAATAAATTGACAAAAATGGCGTATGACTTTCCCGCAAAAAGGGAGAACACCACAGTTATAACCCCTTCATCCAAAAGCGGCGAGCCATGCCGGCGACGACTCGGGATAGATGGGATATATAAAATGCTCAATACTGTGAACCAACAATATTGCCATTACGGCAAATCCGCGCAAGGAATCAACCACGTCAATACGCGGGGTTTTAACCGTAGCACTTTGCATAAAATATCTTGTAAGTTAATTATCTCTCAATAAACCAATCATTTCTCCTGCTCCATAGCCTTGTAGAATGCAGGTGGAATGGCAGTGCTGAAACTCATTGGTTTGTTGGTGACGGGATGCACAAAATTAAGCTCGGTAGCATGAAGTGCCAGTCTGTTAATCGGGTTATGATGCGCACCATACTTTACATCACCGGTGATAGGATGACCTATATGCTTCATATGCACCCTCACTTGGTTTTTACGTCCCGACTCGGCAGTGATATCAAGAATAGTATAAAATTGTGAGCCATCAATTATTTTATAGCTGGTAACAGCCTGGTGTCCTTGCCCTTGTGCCGACACATACAGTTTTTTACTCTTGGCATTTTCGTTTATCCAGGTAGATATTTCGTTATTGTCCTTCTGTACATATCCTTCTACCAAGGCATAGAAACGGCGACATAGCACATTGCCGCTTAACTTTTCGGTCATTATAGAGTGCACTTTGGTACTTTTTGCAAATATCATCAACCCCGATATCTCCCTGTCAACCCTATGTACCAGAAAAACCTTTGCTGATGGGTCGTGCTGCTTCACATACTCCGATAGGTGCACAAGTGCTGTCTGCCTGTTATTATTGGAGCTGCTCACCGACAGAAGTCCGGCATCCTTATTAACGACTATTATATGATCATCTTCATACACAATTTTAAGTGCGGCAGGCAGTTTGACTACATTTTTTTTGCTTCTTTCGAACTCCACCACATCACCCGGGTTTACAGGCTGGCTAAAGTTAGTGGTAGTGCGACCGTTAACCCTAATGTAACCACCGGTAAGAAGTTGCTTTACTGAAGTGCGGCTTTTGCCATACATCTGCTGTAGCAGAAATTCCATTATTGTACTGGTAGTCTTTACATTAAAACGGGTTGCAGTACTTGACGACTCATGTCCTGCCGCATTTTTTTTTCTCTGATATTGTGCCATCTCGATAATTATAAGAGTTCAAAGTTACAAAAGATTGACAATAGATACCTATTAATTGCTAACCAACATTGGTTAAAAAGGTTTACTCATCGACAAAAGTACGGTGAAAGTATATTTTATTTTGAAAGGATATGAGTGAAATGTAAATTTGGATTAGTAAATTTTCAGGAATAGTTACCTATTATGAGCCTATCATCAATTTTATTTGGCAACAACAAAACCTCCACGCATAGAAGTATAAATGTTGTTATTCAACACTCTTTAGTGTGGATTGGTTTGTTGCTGCTACCCATGCTTTTAACACAATCCGACTCGGCCTATAGCATACGTATGCTTAACCACATATGGATATCGATAGTGATGTCGCTTGTGGTGTTCTACATCAACTACGGCGTGCTGGTGAATCGCCTTGCTTTTCGTAAACATATGATGGCATTCATACTCATCAACCTGGTGATATTTGCTCTACTGTCGATGATGAGCGACCCGCTGCATAAACTAGTATCGCCACCATCAACCAAGAATCGTCCACCAATGAGCTTGCAGAATTTCAGCATTTACGGAATCTATTTCTATCGCGAGTTTATTATGTACTCATTGGTTACTGGTGTTGCAATAGCCATACGCAACGGAAGACGGCTCAGTACCAGTGAGTCGGAGCGCAAAAGGTTGGAGACAGAGAACTTGCGTTCGCAAATATCATTGCTGAAATATCAAATTCAGCCTCATTTCTTTTTTAATACGCTAAACAATATATATGCACTTATAGGCAAATCGCCCAACGAAGCGCAACAGGCAGTTATACGCCTTAGCAAGATGATGCGCTATGTGCTTTACGATAATAATACCGACAGCATACCACTTGATAAAGAGATTGAGTTTCTTAACCACTACAATAAGTTAATGCAACTACGGCTAACCAGCAATACAAAAGTTGACATCAGCTATCCCAGCCACATCAGCCATATCAACGTGCCGCCACTAATATTTGTGTCGCTGCTAGAGAACGCATACAAACACGGTGTGTGCAACTCCGAACCGTCATTTATTAAAAATTGCCTTACAATAACAGATAGTGAGGTGATATTCACCACCGAAAACTCAACCCATAATTTCGACCGCAATGAGGATAAAAGTAAATCGGGCATCGGCCTGATGAACATGAAAAAACGCCTCGACATTCTGTATGGAAATCAGTACACGCTGAAACTTTGCGAAGAAAACGGTATCTTTAAATCAGAACTGACAATTCCGGTTAAAAACAGCTAAAACATAGAGAAATGACACAGAGAATAAAATGCCTTGCAGTAGATGATGAGCCTCTTGCACTAGAGTTGGTAAAGGATTATATCGACCAGACTCCTTTTCTTGAGTTGGTGGGCACTTGCAGCAGCGCCATTGAGGCTATGTCGTTTCTTGAGAATAATCAGGTGCAGCTTCTCTTTCTCGACATTCAGATGCCGGGATTAACCGGAACATCGCTGATGCGCAGTCTCACTCAAAAACCGAAAGTGATATTCACCACCGCCTTTGAAGAGTATGCCCTGGAAGGATTTAAGCTTGATGCAGTTGATTATATACTTAAACCATTTGATTATGAGGAGTTTCTTAGAGCTGCACAAAAAGCTCGTGACCTTATAATGCTCGAAAGTGGAAGCAAAAGCGACACTTCCGGAAGCGACTATTTTTTTGTGAAGAGCGACTATAAACTGGTAAAGATTGATACCGACCAGGTTATGTATATCGAAGGACTGAAAGATTACGTAAAAATACACATCAATAATGCGCCTAAACCGGTACTCACGCTTATGAGCCTCAAAACTCTTGAGAGTCAGCTACCACCCGATAGGTTTATACGTATCCACCGCTCGTTCATCATCAACGTGCGGCACATAACAGGCATTGAGCGCAACCTTGTGCACATGCCCAACATACAGTTACCCATGAGCGACAGCTACAAAAACCAGCTAATGGAAATGATTAATGATAGGATAATGTGATGGGAAGAGTTGGAGAGCTGGAGGTCAAATAGTTAAATAGTTAAATAGAGTCTGCTGATTTATTCGTATTTCATTAATATTCATTAAATTAGTGGCATT
>CAZWOA010000036.1:0-30538 GCA_964635545.1 uncultured Marinilabiliaceae bacterium | reverse complement strand
CGGCTTAGCAGCTCCACCGAATAGGCGTGTGCCTTATCGGCATCCTTCTCTTTGAGGGCATTAAAAATTTTATTCTGAAGATTAAGCGTATATTCCTTCTCACCTTCAATATTGGCGTATATTAAGTTGCGCATACGTGGCAAAAGAGAATAAACAGGCTCCATGCTTATAATCACAATGGGGTTGCCGGTAGCTTTGGCCATATTCATGTGGAAACGGTTAATCATATCCACCTCAAGTTGAGTATTATCGGGGTCGCACTTCTGCAGGTCGTCCAGATTTTCTTTGAGCACCTTCAAATCTTCATCTGTACGGTTTAGAGCAGCCGTGCGGGCTATCTCCGGCTCAAAAATACGCCGAACTTCGATAATCTGCTGTATCAGGTTGGAGTCGAAAGCTAAGTCGTAATACAGGTTTAGCGACTTTATAGCATCATCAATACTAAGCTCGGACACATACATGCCGCTACCTTTTTTGATTTCAACCAATCCGCGGGCACTCAGCCGCCTTAACGCCTCTCGTAAGGCAGTACGACTAACTGCAAAACTCTCGCAAAGCTCTTTTTCTGATGGCAATTTTGTGCCCGGCAAAAGCTTCTTCTGACGAATAGCCTCCTCTATTTTGCGCTCTATCTTCTGACTGAGTGTCTGACTGATACCTATCTTGGTAAATATATCGTCCATCATTAAATCATTCCTTTAACACTCAAATTTAACATTATTTCAATTCATTACCAACTAATATATATGACAACTTACAAAAAAGGGACTAAAAGCCCCTTTGTATAAAATTAAAAAATTAAGAGATTTCTCACTGCGTTCGAAATGACATTCAATTAGTTATCCTGTTGTTTGGGGCTTGGTTGGTGGCGAAGCCACCAACCAAGCCCCAAACAACAAGTCACAACGTAACACACTGTCATTAGCTATGCTGAACTTCGTTTCTGAGCGAAGTGAAGAATCTAAAAAGTTTAATCGGACAACAGTAATTATAATCCTTTACTCCCATAATGGTGAAAACTCAACTATTACTCTTGCTCCATCAACCAACGCTCGGCATCGATGGCGGCCTTGCAACCACTACCGGCTGCTGTAACTGCCTGGCGGTAGGTAGAGTCCATCACATCACCACATGCAAACACACCTTCAACATTGGTTTTTGATGAGTTTGGCTTAGTTATAATATAACCTACATCATCAACATCAATGGCGGGAGTGAAAATATCAGAATTTGGCTTATGACCGATAGCAAGGAAGAAACCGTCAATTTTAATATCGACCATCTTCTCTTCAGGAGTACCTTTTTTATGCACCAGGTGGGCTCCTTCAACAACGCCATCGCCAAACAGACCAACGGTTTGATGCTCCCAAAGCACAATAATTTTAGGATTTTTAAGCACACGATCTTGCATTACCTTCGAAGCACGAAGCACATCACGACGCACGATAAGGTAAACCTTATTGGTTAGTCCGGCTAAGTAAAGAGCCTCCTCGGCGGCAGTATCGCCACCACCAACTACTGCCACATCCTTGCCGCGATAGAAGAAACCGTCGCAAGTAGCACAAGCAGAAACTCCGGAACCCATATATTTATTCTCATCGGGCAATCCGAGATATTTGGCGGTTGCACCTGTAGCAATAATCAAAGCCTCAGCCTCAACAACTTTATTACCGTCGATAGTAACTTTAAACGGACGTTGTGACAGGTCGGCAGCAGTAGCCATACCAAAACGGATATCGGTACCAAAACGCTCGGCTTGAGCCTTAAGATCTTCCATCATTACCGGGCCTGTTACACCCTGAGGATATCCGGGGAAGTTTTCAACCTCGGTAGTGGTGGTAAGCTGGCCACCCGGCTGTAATCCTTCGTATAGAACAGGTGACAAATTGGCACGGGCAGCATATATAGCTGCCGTATAACCGGCAGGTCCCGAACCGATAATAAGCACTTTTACTTTTTCTGATGCAGCATCTACTGCATCCGTATTTCCTTGTGTCTCCAATCCTTGGAGTTTTCCAAATAAAGCCATATATGTAAATATTTAGTTGTATTCCTTTGCAAAAATAGTAAAAATTAATTCTACTCATCCATCTCTACCAGATCATATTTAAACAACTCAAAGGTCATGCCGCTAAATAAACCCAGACCATTTGTCACATTAGAGTGTATCATAACCGGATCGAACATCGGGAAAAAGTCGGTTCCTTTAGATAGAATATAGGTTTTGTGATATTCAAAATAATCGTAGGTATGATGATAAAGATAAACGGATATATCACCACTTTGTTCATCATCTTTAAGGTACAACAAGCTTTTATCAACAAGAAATTTCAATTGATAATCCTGTCCATTAATAAGCACATCAGAAAACAGCCCTTTAAAATCGAACCAGTTAGAAAGATTGGCTCCACTCTCCAGAAATGAAAACACAGGATCTTCTTTAACCACATCCACCACATTGATTATTTGCTCACCGGAGGTTTGCAATGCTTGCCGGGTAATAATCAACTGATAATAATCGGTTGTGGCCTGGTTTTCAACAAAATCAATATTAAACTTAAGAAATTGTTTAAATTCGCCATCATTTTGGCGGCGCAATTCGGTAATTGTATCAATGCCTATCACATTGGGTTTGAGTGGTATCACAGTACTTGCCAATACCAACTCTTTATCGGGTATATTAACCTCCAATTCAAACACATCACCACCTACAAAAGCACCAACACTCCATGCGCTTTCGGCTTTACCATTGGGGAAAGGTTCATTAAGAATAGTGGTTCCGTTACGCTTCAACAACACAAGGGCATCATTCACTAATCCGTATTTATCGGTAGATGTGATACTTACACTCTCACTCAGATGGAGTTTAAAAGTACTATCAGGATACAAAAAAGAGTATGCTACTACAACCCCGTCGTTGGGCGTAATATTTATACTAAGTTCTTTTTCGCATCCCCAAAGCAATGTAACAGCAATAAAAAACAGAAAGTATCTCATGCGTTAAAATTTAATCGTTACTCTAACATAAGGAAGTGCAATCGGGAATAAACTATACTGTTTCAACACCTTATTTGTTTCTCCTGTATCGCTATCCACCTTATCGGCAAAATAGAGAAAAAACGGATTCTGACGGCTATATGCATTATACACTCCAAAACTCCAGATACGGGTTCCCCAACTTTTTTTACTGGTAAAATTAAGTCCAAGATCAAGTCTATGAGTACTCGACATTCTAAAACTATTACGCTCAGCCACAAGGTCATGACCACTACCATTGGCTCCTCCGGGTATAGTTGGGATATCGGGGCTGTAGTATTTCTGGGTAGGCAGAGTAACGGGATAGCCACTACCGTAGAGCCAGTTAACAGCTAAATCTATACCTGTTGTGAATTTATAGGAGCTGAACAGCGACATATCATTCCAGCGGTCGAAATTGGCGGGGAAAGATTTTCCACCATTTACTTCCGGAAACCTATTACGCGTTCTGCTAAGGGTATAGGAGAGCCATCCCGCCCAGTTACCACTTTTCTTATGGAAAAAAATCTCCAATCCATAGGATCGCCCGGTGCCGGAAGTAAGTTTTGATGCCCAGTCGGAGTCAAAATTAAATAGCCCGGCACTCTCCCGATAGGTAAGAATATGCTTCTGCCTTTTATAGTATCCCTCCACACTGAGGCTGGTGGCCTTGTTTATCTCCCACTCAATACCCACAGCAAATTGCGAGCTGCGTAGAGGTTCAATGTCATCGGATACGGGAAGCCACATATCTGAGGGGAGCAAAATAGAAGAGTTACGCACCAAGTGAATATACTGGGTCATATGGGTATAAGAACTTTTGACCGATAAATTATCACGCAAAAGAAACAGAGCCGATAATCGAGGCTCAATGAATCCGTAATATGTGGTTCCGGCATTGAGTGCCGACGCATGAACTCCCATATTCATCTTCACCCTATCGCCAATAGAGAAATCATCCTCCACATAAGCATGATATTCGGGGCGATAAAAGCTATTGGCACCTAATGTAGTGTCGCGCGAGACTCCACCCAACTCCTTACCCCGAAAAATATCTATTCCAGGATAAAACTCATGATAAACAATTCCGGCACCAAACCTCATATGGTGACTTGGTGATGGGAAATAATCAAAATCGGCCTTTAAACCATTATCGCGTATTCCACTATAGTACCTCTGTTCATAGGTATTTACCAATTCATTCTGATAGCTACTACGGCTTTGATCTACATAAAACCTAAAATTGCTATATGATAGGGTTAGATTCATAAACATCGTATGACCAAACACATGATTCCATCTGGAGGAAATAATTTGGCTTCCCCATCCGGATCCGGTCTCATCATTAATTGTAATATCGCGAGAGGTATTATTATTCTTTGCAGCACCACTAACACTACGATGATTGAAATAAGTATCATACTCATCTGTGCCAGAGAAAAGGCTTACATAGAGCCTATCTTTGGATGAGAATATGTAATTTAATTTTCCATTCAAATCATAAAAATAGTACTTCATCTTCTCATCCCTCTTAAGTTGCAGAGGTGTGGAGAACAGATCAAGATGTGTGCGCCGCCCCGATAGGTAAAACGACGATTTATTTTTCACCAGTGGCCCTTCCACAGAAAGGCGCGACGATAAGAGTCCAAAACTAGCACTTCCGTGATACTCCTCAAGATTACCCTCTTTGAGCCGTATATCTATTATAGATGATAAACGCCCGCCATAACGAGCCGGGAAGCCACTTTTAACCAACGTAACTTTATTAATAGCATCGGCATTAAATACCGAAAAGAATCCAAGCATATGAGTTACGTTATATACTGCCACATCATCAAGCATAATAAGATTCTCATCGTTACCACCTCCACGCACATAAAAGCCTCCCATACCCTCATTGCCGCTTTGCACTCCGGGTGTAAGTTGCAATGTTTTCATAACATCGGCCTCCCCCATAAAAGATGGCACAGCCTGAATCTGCTCTACCGGCAAATCAATTAATCCTGTAGCAGTACTCTGTACTTTCCCAGGTTTACGAGTTCCCAAAATATCAATCTGCTCAATATCTACGGTTGATATAAGGTCAAAATTAATAATTGTGTCACGCTCAAGAATCATACTTCTCGATTGGGTTTGACACCCTACAAAGGAACAAAAAATACTCACCTCACCCTCGGGAAGCATTAAACTATAAAAACCGAAATTATTGCTATTCTGCCCTATAAGTCTGTAAGGATCATATATATTGGCACCTATCAGCACCTCACCCGACTCTCTGTCACGCACATATCCTCTAACAACATATTTTCTCGTCACCTTAGATGTGGGTTCAATAATAACCTTCTGTCCCTTAACAGAGTATGTGGCAGGGCAAATTCTAAACAGATAATCGAGTACATCTTTTATGGTTTTCTCTTCATTGCTAATATCATTATGCTCGTTAAGGCATATACGATTACTGTAACTAAACACGATTCCGGTGCGTGCAGAAATTGAATTGAGAATTTCGATGGTTGACTTACTACCATTTTCAATCACTATTCTTGTTTGCAAAATATCCTGCCCCTTAGCTTCATCATTAAAAGAAAACAAAACTAAGAAACTAAAAATCAGCCACTTAACAAAATCAAGAATCCCATTAACCTTTGATTGAGGTGTTTTCACACAACAATCAAAGGCAATGGGAATGCTAAGTGTATTATAATTTAAAAGTGGCATTAATTTCGTTAAGTATTCACCCCGAAATTAATTAGTAATAATCAATTCTCCACGTTTAAACTCTATTATTTTTCCAAAATGAATTTGCAACTCATCTATCACCTCTTCAAGCGACTGGTGGTCGAACATTGTAGTAACCCTCACGCTATCGGATGCCGACTCAATATTTTTCACTCTCTTTATCTGCGGATAGAATTTCATCAAATCGTTACATACCTCTTGAAGAGTGGCCGATTTTATGTGGATACGATCGCTCATCCAGCACATAGAGCTCTCTTTATCAAAGCCTTCTACAGCAATATTGCCATTTTCGAGAATAGCACGCTGCCCTTTAGTCATTATAACCTGTTGCTTTCCGTTACCAAACTGCACATGACCATCGGTAACCTCAACCACTACTCTATCGCGGCCTTTAATGCTCTCAATTATAAAAGATGTACCGAGCACTTTCACTTCCGATTTATCGAGTTTCACAATAAAGGGGCGAGTTTTATCTTTTTCTACATCAAAATATGCTATACCGTTAAGCTTTACCTGCCTCTTATTGTTATTGAAATTGTATTTTATTTTTGATGATTTATTTAGTACCACAAGGCTATTATCGGCAAGGTATAGCGAATCTATTTGATCGGCAGATGCATATCCCGTCCAGCTAAGGCCACCATCATTAAGAAGATAGGTTAAACCTAATCCTGCTATAATAATAAGTGGTATTAAAGCAGCAGCAAAACGGCGCATTTGTTTTCCAAAGCTCAAAGAGAATACCGGCTTTGTGAAGTGCTGATTTCTAAATATCTCCCACTCCGCATCTGTGCTTGCTTCAATACGCATAGCCACATCCAGCCCCTCGAGGTTCTCCCATTGCAGTTTAATCTCCTTATAAAGATTATCTACACGAGAATTAAACTTACAGAGGTTTAGGAAGTCGGCTTCTTCGTCAGCACTCATGCCGCCTGAAAGAAAACGCACTATATCATTCTCAATATCAGTATAATTATCACTATTCATCACAAAGAATTGAATAATATTCTGTAATTAATGAAACGAAATTCCGGTAAAGAAATTGGGATGGGGTATTGGTTCCACATCTTTATCCGATTCATAACAACGTATATCTTCAGCCAGATTTTTAGCCGCATTGGTAGGTATGGATGTCTCATTTAAGCCATCTTCAACATTACCAAATAGTTGAGCGAGTAATTGAAATATAAATTCCATATCAATTAAGTTTTGTTTCAATACTATGACAGCTATCTAATCTCACACACGTATTTATAAGCTATATTTTTTTCACTTAATTAAACAATTTGAGAATTATCAACGAAATAATTGGCAATAAATCGGATAATTGATCTCTCAAACTCTTTAATGCTTTTGATATTTGAGTTTCCACTGTGCGTTTCGACAAATTGAGAGAATCGGCAATTTCACCATTGGTGAGTCCTTCAAACCTGCTCATCTCAAAAATTCGTTTACATTGTGTTGGCAATTTTGCCACTGCCTGCACAACTTTCATCTCCATTTCGGCCTGTTCCATCAGTTCATCGCCCTGCACCGAACTATCGTCTGTTTGAAGCAAAATAATATCGTGATGCTTTTGCCTAATTTTACGACTATTTATTTCATTTATGGAGTGGTTGCGCACCGATTGATAGAGGAATGATTTCAGAGAGATTCGAATTTCGATGGTTGCACGTTGCTCATAGAGTTTTGCAAACAGATTTTGCACAATATCACGTGCAACATCTTCATCTTTCACAATTTTATAGGCAAATAGAGTGAGTGAGCTATAGTATTTTTTAAATATAGCATGAAAAGCAACCTCCTTTCCCTCTTTAAGTTGCTCAACAATCAATTGGTCCTCATTCTCTATCATAACTCAAGTATCGAAGTACAAATTTAATAATTAAATTATCCCTTGAAAGTTATTGCGAAATAGAGTGCCTATATCAAAAGTTAAAAAACACAAAATTAAAGTTTTATAATCCTATCTATTAATCGATTATAGATTGATGATGGTATTAGTGCAATTTTTATATCCTTAAATATTGCAGACTATAACTTTTTATATATCTTTGCACCGTCTTTAAAAGAAAGGACAATGTTTTAATCGGGATGTGGCTCAGCTTGGTAGAGTACTCGTCTGGGGGGCGAGGGGTCGCAGGTTCAAATCCTGTCATCCCGACGATTAAAAAACAAAGGGTTAGTGCGAGAGCGCTATCCCTTTTTTGTTTTAGATAGTTGGTGAGTCGTTATTCGTCTTTCGATCAACGACCAACGACTAACGACCCTCTACCTTCCACTCTCTACCCTCTATTTTCGTTTTTCGATCAACGACCAACGACCTACGACCAATGCCCAACGCCCCTCAACTCACACTTGCCTCTTAATACTCCTTAAGCTTTGTTTCGCCCATAAGAACATTAAGAGCATTTTCGGCCAAGGCCCTCATTTCATCTTCGCCCGGCACGGTTATAATTGGTGCAATAAAGCCGGTCATCTCCTTTATCTGGTCACAAATTTTCTTGTCGTGTGCTATACCACCGGTAAGTATTATTGCATCCACTTTACCATATAGCACTGCTGCACAACTACCTATAGATTTTGCAATTTGATATGCCATCGCCCTAAGAATTAGTGATGCATGCTCGTCGCCATTATTGGCTCTCTCCTCAAGCTCCGAGGCCATATTGGTGCCGGTGTGAGCAACTAGTCCACCTTTACCATTAATCATCTTCTTAATCTCTTGCTCCGTATATTTTCCCGAAAAACACAAATCAACCAATCCGCCTGTAGGAAGTGTTCCTGCACGTTCGGGTGAAAAGGGGCCATATCCGTCGAGAGCGTTATTTACATCGATAACACGTCCCTTACGGTGTGCTCCCACTGATATACCACCGCCCAGATGGGCAACTATCAGGTTTAGGTCGTCGTACTCTCTATCTATAGATTTGGCATAATTCTTAGCTACAATCTTATGATTTAGAGCATGGAAGATACTTCTTCGCGGCATTTGTGGAAGACCAGAAACACGTGCTTCATCAATAAGCTCATCTACCACTACCGGGTCGGCAATAAAAGCACGTGCCGATTTCAGGCTTCGGGCAATATCATCAGCAATAAGGCCCCCTAAATTACTGGCATGCTCTCCCTGACGACTTTCGCGCAAATCCTTTTTAAGCTCCTCAGTAACCTCATATACTCCCGATTCTATGGGTTTAACCAGTCCGCCACGGCCTACAACAGCACTGATATTTTCAATATCGATATCGGCCTGTACCAGTTCGCTCAAAATTATCTCTTTCCTGAACTCATATTGGGCAGCTATATTATCATAGGGTGCAAGTTGTTCGGAAGTATGTCTTATCGATTTAAGGAACACCGATTTCCGCCCTTCATAGACTGCTACTTTTGTAGATGTGGAACCCGGGTTTATAACTAGAATCTTAAAATTATCCATATTATTTCAAATTTGTTTTAGGGTGATAATAATGTCACGAAAGTATTATTAAGGATTGAAAATCATGATGAGAAAAATCATTAACACAGTTATTTATAACAGTTTTAAAGGCAAAGAGTTTAATCAAAAAAAGCAGTCCCACCACATTAAAGGCAGGGCTGCTCACTATTAATACAATAAAATTCACTCTTTATGCCAGTGAGGCCAATAGAATACTGAAGAATTTGGACTCTTCAGAGTCACTTCGCGATGCCAACACAATGGGTGCCGATGCTCCCAATATCACACTTGCTACTTTTGCTTTGGCAAAGAACACCAAGGTTTTATATAACACGTTACCCACCTCTATATCAGGCATAAGAAGCAGGTCGGTATCACCGGCTACTTCACTCTTAATACCTTTATGGCGTGCACTATCGGCACTTATGGCATTATCAAAAGCAAGAGGTCCGTCTATTATGCAGTTCTTTATCTGATCTCGCTGGTTCATCTTTGATAGCAGTGCGGCATCAAGGGTAGCCTGCATATTCTCATTCACTATTTCAATAGCGCCAAGAACGGCCACTTTAGGATTGTCGATACCCATTTTATTTAGGTAATCCACCGAATTATTTATTATACCTATTTTATCCTGAAGATTGGGAGCAATATTCATCGCCACATCTGTTATAGCTAGGAGTTTGTGATAGGTTTCCACTTCAAACAGGGCAAAATGAGATAATAGGCGACCGGTACGTAATCCCCACTCTTTATTGAGAACTCCACGTAACAGGTCGGGCGTTGCCACTTTACCTTTCATCAATATATCTGCCTTTTTATCGTGTACCAACCGCACTGCATATTCTACAGCTTTGATAGGATTTGGCTCCTCTACGAACTCTACACCGGAGAAATCCAACGACTTTTCAGCCATTATTTTCTCGGTTTCAGCTCGCGAGCCAATAAGCACAGGCTTTATAAATCCGGTTTTATATGCAGCATGAACCGCCTCTAAAGAATGCTCATCCTGCGAAACTGCAAGAGCCAGAGTACGATGCACACCTCTGTGTCGTATTATCTCCTGCAAGTCAGACAATTTTTTAAACATACCTCTTCCTTTTATGTTTGTTACGAAATTATCTGTTCATCAGTTCTTCTACTATCTCTTTAGTATCTTGTGCAATAACCAGCTCCTCATTGGTTGGGATAACCAGAACTTTAGTTTTGCCTTTGCTTATTACTCCCTCTTCTCCAATAATTGTATCATTCGCCTCATCATCAAGCTCAATACCAAGAAATCCAAGGTCGCTGCATATACCACGACGCACCTTGTGGCTATTTTCGCCAATTCCACCGGTAAATATCACAGCATCTACACCTCCCATTGCGGCGGCATACGACCCCAGATATTTTTTCACCCTGTAAAAGAACATCTCAAGTGCCAATTGCGAGTCGGTATTACCTCCCTCGGCCGACGCTATTACTTCACGCATATCCGACGACACACCTGTAAGACCAAGAAGACCGCTCTGCTTGTTGAAAAGCACCGAGGCCGATCTTGTTCCAATCATCTCTTTATCCATAATATAGGTTACTGCACCCATATCGATATCACCGGCTCTGGTACCCATAATAAGCCCCTCAACCGGGGTAAAGCCCATAGAAGTATCTACCGACTCACCATTTTTAACAGCACATACAGAAGCACCGTTACCAAGGTGACAAACTATATATTTTTGGTTTTTTATATCAGAATTAAGATATTCGGCTGCACGCTGCGACACAAAACGGTGGCTGGTGCCATGAAATCCGTAGCGACGTATTCCATATTTCTTATATAATGACAATGGAATACCGTACATATAAGAGTACTTGGGCATCGTTTGGTGAAAAGCGGTATCGAACACACCTACCTGAGGGACGCTGGGCAAAAGGCTGGTAATAGCATCGATACCCTTCAAGTTTGGTGGGTTATGAAGCGGAGCCAACTCAATGCACTCTTCCATTTTTTGCACCACCTCGGGCGAAATATACACACTTGAATTAAATGCCTCGCCACCATGTACCACACGATGTCCTACAGCATCAATCTCTTCGAGTGACGATAAGCAGCCATGCTTTTCACTCACAAGCACACCCAATATATAATCAATGGCACTGGTATGGTCGAGAATTTCACCCTCTAGCAACACCTTGGCACCATTTTCCTTTTCGTGTTTCAAAAAAGAACCATGAAGTCCAATCTTCTCAACAACACCTTTGGCTTCTACCTTCCAATTCTCATTATCATTAAAGAAAAGTTGATATTTTGCCGATGAACTACCACAGTTCAAAACTAATATTTTCATTATGCTATTCTTTTATAAATCAATAGTATATAATCCTGATTAACGTAATATTAAATTAACATCAGAATTAAAAATATATTATTTACCTACTATATGTTCGGAGTTAAGCTTACGACCTTCTTCATCGTAACGATAGAAGCCGATGCCACTTACCTTGCCGAGTCGTTTGGCTCTAACCAGACGTTTGATAAGAGGTGACGGTTTAAACTTCACATCGCCAAACTCTTCATATAGATTCTCCATCCAGCGTTGAACTTTTTCTATTCCTACGATATCAGCCGATTGGAAAGGTCCAAACCTCATTCCTAATCCAATAACCATAGTACGGTCTATATCATCTATTGATGCCACCCCTTCGAGTAGAGTTGCACAAGCCTCATTAAGTAGAGCGATAAAGAGACGCACACTCACCAATCCTGCCGACTCCTCAACCGGAATAGCCTCACGGTTAATGAGTTTGATAAACATCTTAACCCGATTAAATACCTCATCGGATGTATAAAGGCCTTTTACCACTTCAATGATACGTGCCTCGGGCGATGTAACGAAGAAATGAAGGCTCACACATCTCTCGGGATTTTCAAGCTCCGAAGCAAGCTCGGTAATGATGATTGTGGTGGCATTAGTAGCAATAATTGCATCTTTATCAACCACCTTCTCTACACAACGAAACACTTCTTTACGTGCCTCAATGCTTCTAAGTCCTGTTTTATCATCGGCACGGATGGCCTCAATAACAAAGTCGCAGCCTGCCAATGCCGAATAATCAAGTGAACCTTTTATTCGCGACATTATTGAGCGTTTTTCGCCAGGTGTTAATCCCCAGTTCTCAATACGCATATCGAGTTCTTTACCTATATTATGGGTTGCAATATCTATTTTATCCTGACTTAGTTCGATAAACACAACCTCAATTCCATGCCATGCAGCTATGCGGGCTATATTCTGTCCCTCTTTACCACAACCTACAACACCTATTTTTGAAAAAAGAGTTTTAACCTTTTTCTCCTGACTCAACGCATACCCTTCAATGGGTTCTACAAGAATTTCAGCCATTTTATATAATATTTTTCTTATCTAAATTAAAAAAGCAGAGCAAATCGTTAGTTGAATATACAATACTCATTTACTATGAATTTGCTAGAAAATGATAATTACATACCCGCAGCCTGATTGGCTGTAATAGCAACCAAGTTAACAATATCACTCACCGAACAACCTCTTGAAAGGTCATTGATAGGTGCGGCCATACCTTGCAGGATTGGCCCAATAGCTTCGGCACCGGCCATTCTTTGAACAAGTTTATAAGCAATATTACCGGTTTCTAAAGTTGGGAAAACCAGCACATTAGCATGTCCTGCAATTTCACTTCCCGGTGCTTTTTTGCTTCCTATGGATGGCACTATTGCGGCATCTGATTGCAGCTCACCATCGATTTTCATATCGGGTGCCATCTTTTGCGCTAGAGCAGTGGCCTCCACCACCTTATCAACCATCTCGTGCTTGGCGCTACCTTTGGTAGAGAAGCTAAGCATGGCGATACGCGGCTCAAAACCGGCAATGGCACGGGTTGTTTTTCCTGTAGCAACGGCTATTTCGGCCAGTTCGGCAGCTGTGGGGTTAGGGTGCACGGCACAATCGGCAAATACCATAAGGCCATCTTCGCCAAACTGATTATCTTTCAAGAACATCAGAAATGCACCTGACACAACACTTATGCCGGGTAGAGTTTTCACAATTTGGAATGCAGGACGCAGCACGTCGCCTGTAGCATTTTCGGCTCCCGCCACCTCACCATCTGCATCACCCGCTTTTATCATCAAAGTGGCAAGGTATAGCGGTTCTTGCACAAGTTTCTCGGCCTGTTCGGCAGTCATGCCTTTACTTTTACGAATCTCAAGAAGAAGATTCTTATACTCCTCTTTCTTAGCATGCGACACTGGATTTACAATAGCTGCATTTCCAATGTTTTTCAAACCCAACTCTTTAGCAAAAGCATTAATCTTTTCGGGATCACCAATAAGGATAACATCAGCAAACCCCTCATTAAGAATAATGTCGGCAGCTTTTAGTGTTCTCTCCTCATACCCTTCGGGAAGCACAATGCGCTTCTTGTTCTGCTTGGCGCGATTTTTAAGATTCTCTATAAATTCCATTGTATATAATATTTATCTACAGGCATTGCAAAATAAGATTGTTTTATCTTGACAATGAATGCCTTTTATCATTAAAGTGTAAAAAAATCAATGATTTGAATAGATTTGGGTCATAAAAAAACGACTGCACAATAACTAAACTCAAGCCTAAAACCATTATTAACAAATAGTTACCAGCTCACACTTTAGCTAAGTACAGTCACTGTACATTCGTACAAATTAACATTAAATAATCGAAAACTAAAAATAGTTTAATTAGAAAATAGGCGGTGTTCCTCTCTTGGTTTGCACTTGCACAACACCATCTTTACCTATTTCACCATATAGTGCTTTAGCTTGTTCGCCCTTAATAACCCGTATTGATTTAATCTGATGCTTATACAACTCTATATAATCATTAACAAGCTTGCCATCAATAACATAAAGAGGTTGCTTCCCCGATTCGCGAAACGGCCTCATAATATTGGCAAACTCCTTTTGCGATGGAGTCATAAAAATATTAACCACGATACGTTGCAACGAACTAACTGCGTTTCCGTCATTTTTTGCCGGTTTCCATTTACCTTTAGTCATTGCAATTTCACGCACCTGGCTATCAATTTCGGGAGTGAGCGATCGTTCTATCTCCACCGACTCTACCACCCCCATTTGATTAACCCCAACGATTAATTCAACTGCTCCTTCAATCCCATCAATAACTGCCGAGGATGGATAGTTAAAGTGTTTTGCATAAAATTCACCCGGATTTTTAGGGTTATTACGTAATACGGCTGCTTTATCATAACTAGGAATCACTGTGCCGGCTTGGCCACTAAGGTTACCAATACACACCATCATCATTATTGATATTCCCATTATTGTTTTAAAACATCTCATAACTTCAACTCTTTAATATATATGGGTTTAAAGATATTTAAAATTACGCTTTTTATCAACAAAAAAGGTATTGTAAAATAAAAAAAGGCATCTTAAAATAAGACACCTTTCAATTTACAACCTACCTACACTCTTCCTGCTTGGTCGCGCAGTGCATCAATTCGATTAATTACGGCACGCAGCTTTTCCAAGTCTTCCGGAGATTTTGACTTAGCCTGCACTTCGGCTGCCTTCGAGCCTCTTATTTCAAAATTAGTTCCAGGATACACCCGGGGCTCATCATAGGAATCAATCACCTCCATTTCAACGAAATTGAACTGACTGAGAAGCTCTTTAACGAACTCAAACTTATGATTTTGAACCTTCAATTTAATGTATTTCATATTCCTAAATTTGATATCTATTTCTTAATTAATTTTTCTCATACAGTTAAAAGCACATAACAGAACTAAAATTTCTACACATAGATTGATTAAATAAATATACGTAATATTTTATTAAATGTCAATAAACAAATTTGATTATTAACAATATTATTTAATAATTAATCGCAATTAAAGGTAACAATCTATTTTTAAAATTACTACTTTTGATGACCACTTCTCTATTTTTCATTTCTGCTACCTGATGAACCTTGTTATAGGATACTTCTCTTGTAATGCGAGATGATAGTTGATATTTTAAATCGTAAACACCAAAGTTAATTATCCATGGAACTTGAGATAACCAAAAATATAGTAATAGAACATCTGCGAAATAAACAACTCATTGAACTAAAGAAAATTTTAAATGAGTTGGATAGTGTAGAAGTGGCCGAGCTAATGAGCGAGATAGAGTCGGATGTGGATGCACTGATTCTATTCAGGATGTTGCCCAAAATTAAAGCGGTGGATGTATTTACACACCTCTCCATTGAGGCACAGTTGGAAATGATAAACATAATAACCGACATTGAATTAAATGAGGTTATGAGCAAAATGTTTTTCGACGAAATTATCGATATCATTGAAGAGATGCCTGCCGAGATGGTAGATAAAGTGCTGAAAAATATCCCCCCTGATAAAAGACGGCTTGTAAATCAGTTCCTCGCCTACCCCGACGATTCGGCAGGAAGCCTTATGACCATTGAATTTGTGCAGCTAAGGCAGGATATGACTGTGGGCGACTCGCTTGCCTATATCCGAAAAATTGGGATGAAAAAGGAGACAATCTACACATGTTATGTCACTAATCGTCATCGTAAACTATTGGGAATAGTATCGTTACGTGCTCTTGTAACTGAAAATCCTGAAAAATTGATTTCGGAAGTGATGCAGACCGATTTCGTTTGGGTAAACACCTTTGATGACCAAGAACTGGTGGCCGAAAAGTTCAGAAAATACGGTTTCCTGGCAATACCAGTTGTGGATAAGGAGTTGCGACTTACCGGTATTATTACCGTTGATGATGTTATTGACGTTATTGAAACAGAGGCCACAGAGGACTTTCATAAGATGGCAGCCATGGAACCATCGGATAAGGAGTATTTAAATACCAGCATATTCGACCTATCAAAACAGCGCATTCTTTGGCTTATGATTCTAATGGTATCTGCAACCGTAACAGGCTCAATAATTAAAAAATACTCGGACACACTCGAGTCGGTAATCGTTCTCAGCATGTTTATACCAATGCTAATGGATACTGGCGGAAATGCAGGCAGCCAGAGTTCCACCCTCATAATCAGAGGAATGGCAACCGGCGAAATTAAGCTGAATGATTTTTTCAGAGTCTTCAAAAAGGAGTTTGGCGTTAGTTTATTGTGTGGCGTAACACTAGCAATAGTTAACTTTATACGTATCATGGTATTTGAAGATGTGGGAGTACTCGTTGCCTTAACAATATCAATCACCCTTATAACAACAGTTATTATGTCAAAACTGGTAGGTGGAATACTTCCAATAATGGCAAAGAAAGTTCATCTGGACCCTGCAATTATGGCCGGCCCGCTTATCACAACTATTGTTGATGCGGTGAGTTTAATTATCTATTTTAAGATTGCGCATATGATGCTGGGGATAGGCGGATAAGCTATAAAGAGGTAAGTAGAAGTGGTGGATGAGAATCATTATCACGATATTAAAATAAAAATCCACCTTCAATATTCTATAAGATTGAAGGTGGATTCATATATACTTGAGTTACTTAAAACTTAGCTGCCCAATCGGCGAAGCTATCAATATATCGTTTCAGATATTTCTTAGTATCTTCATTAATAAGATTTCCGGCTTCATCAAATAGTGATGCTGCGTTGCCTATATACATTTCGGGTTGCTGCATCATATATACATTAAGAAATGCCATCGATTGGCGCACGATATGGTTGGCTCCAAAGCCGCCGATGGGACTAATAGACGCACTAACCACACCACCCGGTTTGCCTGAATAAACGTTCTGCCCCCAAGGACGAGAAGCCACATCAAAAGCATTCTTCAACGCACTGGGTATAGAGCGGTTATACTCCGGAGTAATGAAAAGATAGCCATCGGCGTCTTTAATTTTCTGGCGGAAAGCAGTGTACTCTTTAGGCACATTGCTCTCGATATCTTCATTATAATGAACCAGATTGCCTATCTCTACAATCTCAAGTTTAAGAGAATCGGGCGCAAGTTTAATAAGCTCTTTTGCAATCTTCAGGTTATAGGACTCTTTTCTAAGGCTTCCTACCAAAACCGCTATTTTTTTAGCCATAATTATATGTTTTTTAAGTTAATAATCGAACGTATAAATATTAACAGCCAACTATAAATATTGTTTTGGAATAATATATCAGAAGAAATACTTGCTACTTATACCCACTCCTCTTTAAGTATAGAGCCATCCAAAGCTACAACTATCATTTTAACAGGTACTTTACGACCTGCCTGCTCCACTGCCTGACGCGTTAGTTGTATCAACCCGCCACAACACGGCACTTGCATTATTGCCACAGTGATGGTGTTGATGTTTGCCTGGTCTATAAGTGCAACCAGTTTGTCGAAATACACCTGTTGATTATGGTCGAGTTTGGGGCATGCAATTGCCAATGTTTTGCCTTTCAATAATTTCTGATGAAAATTACCCATCGAAAAGCCCACACAATCGGCAGCTATAAGCAGGTCGGAATTCTTGTAATACCCCGCTGCCGGATTTATAAGATGCATCTGCACAGGCCATTGGCGCAATTCGCTTTGAGGCTCAGCAGCTTCAGGTGCATAGCTGAATGCCGGCTTGGGTTTTTCAATAGTCTGATCTTTAGAACCTGGACACCCACCTCCTGGAGCTACTGCTACACCTGCAGGACGATAACCATGAACCTCCATTATTACCGAACCCACATCAAATGGTATGGATGCTTCATTCATTTTAAGGTAGGTGGCACCTTGTTTTAGATAATTAAATTCACCATGATCCTTCAAATGTTTGAGGTGTGCAATAACTGTATTTTTGCCTTTCTCAACCATCATTTTTATCACTTTTATTTCGTCATAAGGCTCAGCCTCCCGCTTCTCGATGGTTATAGCACCTTGCGGACAATGGCCAATGCACGCCCCTAGCCCATCGCACAGCAGATCACTAATTAAACGTGCTTTACCATCAATTATCTGAAGAGCCCCCTCATGACATCCTGTGACGCATTCGCCGCATCCATCGCACAGCTCCTCGTCTATTTTAACCATATCCCGTATCATAATCTAACCTTTAAATTATTACAAAATTAGGTATAACTGATGATGGCAACTGTAACATTTGTTACAATTCATCTTATATTTGCAATTAGGTAACAGAATACCAGATTGTTAATACTAATAATTAATATTTAGAGAAAAGTAATTGATATACAGTATGAAAAATATTGATTTTGATATCCTCTCCCGCTGTCCGTTATTTATAGGTGTTGCAGCTACCCATTTAAAAATACTTTTTGATGATTTACATTTCACACTACGACGTTACGAAGCAGGCACCACCATTGCCAATGCAGGACAAGAGGTTACAGCACTTATGATTGTGCTTAATGGTAGCGTTAGGGGCGAGATGAGCGACTTCAACGGTAAGGTTATCAAAATTGAAGATATTGAGGCTCCACGCCCTTTGGCAGTTGCTTTTCTATTTGGAACATCAGCATGTTTCCCTGTTCATATTGTAGCCAATAATGATGCCGAACTACTTGTAATACCGCGCGACCAGGTAGTTAAGATGCTACAAAAGAATGGGTTGGTACTTCGCCATTTTATGGATAACATATCGAGCCGTGCCCAGTTTCTATCGGAGAAGCTTCGGTTTCTATCATTTCAATCACTCAAGGGCAAAGTAGCACAGTACTTAAGCGAATTGATGCGAAATCAAGGTACGTTAATTACCCTTCCGATGAATCAGGAGGAGCTTGCCGGACTGATGGGCGTTACCCGTCCGTCGTTAAGTCGCACACTGCGCGAACTAAACGAATTAGGAATTATTGAATCGAGAGCTAAAACCATACGTATTATTAACGCACAAGCATTGGCGGAGTTGGTGAGGGAGGTTTAGATGATAGCTGATAACTGTTAGCTGATAGCTGATAGCTGATGGCCATTAGCTGTTAGCCATCCTAAAACCTATACCCTACTCTAAGATGCAGGTTAAATATGGCTTTGGATTCATCCTTATCGTATCCTGATTGTTTTGCAAATGTATATTGATAACCAAGACCTATTCCGGTTTCAAAATTAAAATGGTTACCAATATTTCGTCTTATACCCCATGTAGGAACAACAGAAATATCGGTGATTACACTTACATTGTTATAATTGGAGATTACAAACCAATCGGGATGATAACTTGTTTTTAATGAGATAAAGTTACCACTATTTCCTGAGGTTTGCTTCGATTTACCTTCACGCTTACTTAGGTTGTAATACCAACGTGGCTCTACAGTTATTACGGGAGCCATCACAAATCCGGCATCATCATAAAGATTTGTCCATATCCCACTATCAAAGCCAAATTCAGCTCGTAATGCCAACTTATCAGCCATTTTGGTTTCACTATGGAGCCACATTCCCAGAAAGCCGGTTTGTACTCCCCAAATCGAGCGTTCAACACTAGTGGTTTGTGCTTTACCAATAAAGCAGACAAGAATAAAGAGTAATAAAAAAGGTGATTTTTTCATATTTAATTTACTAGGTTATCTATTTATCAAAATTAGAAAATTATTTTGATAACTAATATACATGCAAGAAAATATTGTAGTAATAAAAGCAATCCAAAGTATTTAGTGAGTTAATGAAGAAATTAAATATATTTGCCTACAAAATTATTAACGATGGCGATAGATGTTAATATGGTGCCTTCACCATGCTATGTTATTGATGAGCAGTTACTACGTAAGAATTTGGAGCTTATCCGTTCGGTTCAGGATGCGTCGGGTACACAGATTATTATGGCTTTTAAGGCATTTGCGATGTGGAAGGCCTTCCCTATAATAAAGGAATATATCGGTTACACCACCGCAAGCTCTATTCATGAGGCTCGATTGGCTTGGGAGGAGATGGGTAGCCTTGCCCACACCTATTCGCCGGCCTATACCGAGAAGGAGTTTGACACAATAATGAGCTATAGCAGCCATATCTCGTTCAACTCTTTAGCGCAGTTCCATCGATTTTATGGTGCAATAAAGGGCTACGAACGTAAAATTTCGTGTGGTATCCGCATCAATCCTGAATATAGCAGTGTTGACACCGGCCTTTATAACCCTTGTTCGCCAGGCTCGCGCATGGGGGTTGCCATCGACCAGATGCCTGATGTGTTGCCCGAAGGTGTTGACGGCTTGCATTTCCATACTCTCTGTGAATCAACATCCTACGATTTGGAGGCTACCTTAAAAGCGGTTGAGGATAAGTTTGGCAAATATCTGAAACAGATAAAATGGCTTAATATGGGTGGCGGGCATCTTATGACTCGCAAGGATTATGACACTTCGCATCTTATTAAAGTTCTCAAAGAATTTAAAGCTAAATGGAACATTGAGTTGATTCTTGAACCCGGAAGTGCATTTACTTGGGAAACAGGTGTCTTAGTATCCTCGGTTGTGGATATTGTTGAAAATAAAGGAATTAAAACTGCCATTCTTGATGTGTCGTTCACTGCCCACATGCCCGATACACTCGAGATGCCTTACAAACCTCGCATTCGTGGTGCCCATCAGGAGCCGGTAGCAGGGTTGCCAACTTACCGAATGGGAGGAAACAGCTGCCTTTCGGGTGATTTTATTGGTGACTGGTCGTTCGATAGCGAGCTTAATATTGGCGACACCATTGTGCTTGAGGATATGATACACTATACAGTGGTGAAAACCACCATGTTCAACGGCGTGCCTCACCCATCAATCGCAATATGGAACGACAAAAAAGGCCTTACCATACTTCGTGAGTATGGTTACGAAGATTACAAAAACCGTATGTGTTGATATTATTTTGCAGTAAGCATTGAGCGGTGTGCCGTTATGGCCGCCGCTACTGTAGCCTGCAACGATATGAATACTGATAAAAAAGTGCCTATAAACGGTATGGATAATACCAGCGTGAAAGGCAAACCCACTCCCAAAACAATTATTCTGTTGCGTCGCATCAGCCTTATGCTGTCTTTCAGGTTGTAGTTGTATTGTTCTATGGCATAATCGGTAAAACTAAATCCGTAGTAATAGGCCGTAACCCCTATGGTGAGCGGTGGGGCAAGAGTGCCAATTATGGGAATGAAACTGCCGATTAGCAACACTATCGTAAGACTTATCTCTATCAATAAGTTTCTCACTGCCAGTATTACACCTCTTGCAGCACTGTTCACTATTGATTGAAGTGTATCTTTATGTTTTCGGCCGGTAAGTATTGATATCGTTTTTACACTGATGGACGAAAAAACCGGACTCATCATTATCAAGATAATATATCCTCCCAAGTAGCTTATTATCAGAAAGAAAAATATACGAAATGTTATCCATATCAGCACTCTGAGTATCTCCTGCAAAAATCCTGAACCCATGAATTCCCAACTAATATTTGATGACATGAGCTGCAATATGTAACTGGTTATCAAAGAGGTGCCATGCCATCCTGTGGCAATTATCAGAAATGTAAAAGCTATTGGAAACAGATAATAATATGTCAGTCGGTGTTTTTTTATAAACCGAAATGCTTCGCCATAGCTTAAAAACGCTTTTGCAAAATTGGATGTATGTTGTGAAATCATGTTTCAAATATATAGTTATTTTAAAACTAACCTTTTTTGTGGTTTTTTGCTAACTTTACGCAGTTAATTAACAAAGATTAGATATGATGGATTTTCAATTGCTTACCGCAATATCACCCATTGACGGCCGATACAGAAGTAAAGTTGACGGATTGGCACTCTATTTTTCGGAGTATGCATTGATTCGTTATCGTGTTTTAGTGGAGATAGAGTACTTTATTGCTCTGTGCAATCTTCCTTTGCCCCAGTTGAAGGGCTTTGATAAAGGACTTTATGAGCCTTTGCGTAATATTTACCGCGATTTTCAACTCGAAGATGCCGAGAAAATTAAAGAAATAGAGAAGGTTACCAACCATGATGTGAAGGCTGTTGAATATTTTATTAAAGAGAAGTTTGATGAGTTGAATATCGAAAAGTATAAGGAGTTTATCCACTTTGGACTCACTTCGCAGGATATCAACAATACTGCAATTCCGCTTTCGCTTAAAGATGCAATTCATACAATATATTATCCACTGCTTGAGGAACTTATAGATATTCTTGAAGGTTTCTCGCAAGAGTGGAAAGATGTACCTATGCTTGCCAAAACTCACGGCCAACCAGCATCTCCAACCCGCCTGGGTAAAGAGATTAAAGTGTTCGTAGAGCGACTTAACGTGCAACTTGCACTTCTGAAAAACATTCCTGTATCTGCCAAATTTGGTGGTGCTACCGGTAATTTCAATGCCCATAATGTGGCATATCCAAATATCGACTGGGTGGAGTTTGGAAACCATTTCGTGAATGATATTCTTAAACTCGATCGCGAACAATACACTACACAAATATCCAATTACGATAACCTTGGTGCCACTTTCGATAATTTGAAGAGGATAAACACCATACTTATCGACCTCTCGCGCGACTTCTGGACCTATATAATGATGGAGTATTTCAAGCAGAAGATTAAGAAGGGCGAGATTGGCTCAAGTGCTATGCCTCATAAGGTTAACCCTATAGATTTTGAGAATGCCGAAGGTAACTTAGGAATTGCAAACGCCATTTTCGAACATCTGGCATCAAAATTGCCCATATCAAGACTTCAGCGCGACTTGACCGACTCAACTGTGCTTCGCAATGTTGGAGTGCCTATTTCACATTCAGTTTTGTCAATAAAATCGCTCGAAAAAGGCCTTAGCAAGCTTCTGCTCAATGAGGAAGCTATAATGCGCGACCTCGAGAATAACTGGGCTGTGGTGGCCGAGGGTATTCAAACCATATTGCGACGAGAAGGTTATCCTAACCCCTATGAGGCGCTAAAAGAGCTTACACGCACCAACCACAAGATTAATGGTGCTTCAATATCGGCATTTATCGATACTCTTAATGTTAATGATGCCATTAAAGATGAGCTGCGAAATATTACGCCTCAATCATATACCGGTATTTTTAAGTAATAAATATACATGAAAGATTTTCTAAAAGTACTTCAGCGATTTCTGCCACCCTATTACCGAGATGTGGTACTGAGTTTTATATTTAACTTTTTATCAGCCTTCTTCTCTGTTTTTTCTGTGGCGATAATGATTCCTATTTTGGAGATTATTTTTCAGCAGGAACCGCAGGTATATGAGTTTGCCCCCTGGTCGATGAGTTTTGAGGTGATTAAGCAGAACTTCTACTTTTACCTTACTTTACTAAAAGACAATTATGGCCCCGGATATGCCATGCTTTTCTCAGGCCTGTTCCTTATTATTGGCACCATGCTTAAAACAGGTTTTGCATACCTGGCATCCTACACCAGTGTAGGAATACGTAATAATGTGGTGCGCGACATTCGCCAGCAGATTTATGCCAAAATAATGAAGCTTCCCATCGGTTTTTTCAGCAATGAGAAAAAAGGCGATATAATTGCCCGTGCCACAGGCGACGTGGGCGAGGTAGAAGGATCGGTGATGGCTTCGCTCGATATGTTTCTTAAAAACCCCATCCTGATTCTTGTGTATCTTGCCACAATGCTGATTATGAGTTTCAAACTCACTCTATTTGTATTTGTGGTGTTACCTTTTGCTGGGGCTATCATAGGGCGCATAGGTAAGTCGCTTAAACGTACCTCACTCGAAGGCCAGAATAAAATGGGTGTAGTAATGTCTATTCTTGATGAATCCCTATCAGGATTGCGCATAGTTAAGGCTTTTAATGCCGAAAAGAAGATGGCCGACCGTTTTAATAACGAGACAGAAGAGTATTGCGATATTGCCAAGCGTTTGACTCGCCGTCGTGACCTGGCTCACCCAATGAGCGAATTCCTTGGAACCATTGTTGTGGTGTTTGTGGTGTGGTTTGGCGGCACATTGATACTCAATAATTCCGGAGGACTTTCGGTTGCTGCGTTCCTTGCATATTTGGGAGTTTTCTATCAGATAATTAATCCTGCCAAAGCATTCTCCACTGCTATGTATAGTATTCAGAAAGGTATGGCCGCCATGGATCGTATCGATATGATATTGCTGGCTGATAATGAGGTGTTTGAAAAAGGTGGTGGCAGTCAGAAAAAAACTCTCGATCACTCCATTGAATATCGTAATGTTACCTTTGCTTATAACGATATTAAAGTACTTAAGAATGTGAGTGTTACCATACCGAAAGGCAAAACCGTTGCATTGGTTGGCCAGAGTGGAAGCGGTAAATCGACATTTGTTGATCTACTGCCTCGTTTTTATGATGTTGAAGATGGCGGTATTTTTATAGATGGCGTTAATATTAAGGATTTCAATCTCTACGACTTGCGCGAACTTATGGGTAACGTGAATCAAGAAGCAATTCTGTTTAACGATACCATTTTCAATAATATATCCTTTGGTGTTGAATCGGCCACTTTTGAAGAGGTGGTGGCAGCTGCTAAAATTGCTAATGCACATGAGTTTATCGTCTCTAGTGAAAATGGTTATGATACCATTATTGGCGATAGAGGCTCCAAACTATCCGGAGGTCAACGCCAGAGGCTGAGTATTGCCCGCGCGGTGCTTAAGAACCCGCCTATCATGATTCTTGATGAGGCTACATCGGCTCTTGATACCGAATCGGAAAAGCTGGTGCAGGATGCTCTCGACAAACTTATGCAGAACCGCACATCGCTTGTTGTGGCTCACAGGCTGAGCACCATACGCAATGCCGATATGATTTGCGTGTTCCATGAGGGCGAAATTGTTGAAACCGGCAGTCATGATGAATTGATTGAGAAAAACGGAATCTATAAAAAACTCTATTCACTTCAGTCATTCTGACGTTAATTCCTAAATCCATAAATAATTACGGCCTCGATAGTTTTCTATCCAGGTCGTTTTTTTTATAAACAAATCCACTATCCTTTCGAACGTGGACCCATAAAGTTGGGATAATTTGTTGACTTTTCAGACATCCTCTAACTGATAATCAGCCATAGATAGTTTCTAGTATTACATAACCAATTACTAACTATGATTTTTTTCAGGTTGATGATAATATTTTCAATATGATAGCTGAGGGTACAAATCTTTTACTATATTTGAACTAATACACACGTTCATCAATAAAATTTATATAAAACCCAGCAATATGATTTATTTAGATAAAGAGACTATAGATAAAATGTCGATAACAGAGCTTAAACGCTATAAGTTGCAGATGAATATTATTAGTCTTCTGTATGAAAATAAATCAATGATGGTTTCCGACTTCAGCAGATTGCTTAACGTGTCGCTGCCCACCGTTAGAGCCATGATGGAGTATCTGATTTCCAATAACATGGTCATCTCTTCCGACCCCGACAAAACCAAGATGGGTCGTAAACCGGTGGTTTATACTCTTAATAATAGTAAGTTTCTTATTTGTGCTATCCTAGTTGAACATTACAGGTCTAAACTTGTGATATACAACAGTATGGACGAGATGGTTACCTCTGTGGTTGATATAGATACCCATATCGATGATGATAGGTTTGAAGATAAATTATGGTCGGCCTATAACACCATTCTCGAAGCTGTATCAATAAAAGATGAGCAAATTTTAGCTGTAGGTGTTGGTATGCCCGGGCTTATAAACATTGCCGACGGTGTTAACCATACCATTAAAGATGAGGCCAAACGCAATGTGGTTAAACGCCTAAATAAGAAGTTTGGCAAATCGATATATATCGAGAATGATGCCCGTATGCAGGCTCTTGGCGAGATGACTTTTGGCCGAGCCAAAGATGTTAATAATGCACTGGTTATCAACTGGAACTGGGGGCTTGGTCTTGGTATGATTCTTAACGGCAAGGTATATCGCGGTTCATCGGGTTTTAGTGGTGAGCTGAGCCATATACGTGTTATTGATAATGGTGAGTTGTGCGAATGTGGCAAGCGTGGATGCCTTCAAACTATTGCTTCTGCACGTAAATTGGTGCGTTGGGCACAGGATGAGGTTGTTAACGGATCGGTATCTCATCTTACCGAGCGGTTCAAAAATAATCCAAATACAATTCTGCCCATCGATATTATTAATAGTGCCCGCAAAGGTGATGAGTTGTCAATCAGGCTTTTGCACGATTTAAGTATGAATTTCGCATGGGGATTGTCAATTCTTATCCAACTTTATAACCCCGAACTTATTGTAATTAACGGTCCGTTGAGTCGTGCCGGTAATCTTGTTGAGATTCCATTGCTGATGGCTATCAACAAATATTGCCTTACCAACATCGCCGGCAAGGTGAGGCTCGACATTACCGATAAGGATGATGACTACGGACTGCCCGGTGTTTCGGTAATGGTGTTCCACCGTATTTTCCGCGACAGGTCTATCGATTAGTAACTTTAAAATAAGTAATTCATCGTTACATAAAAGCCCGATTCACCATCGTTCTTGTCCATTGCCCTGCCATGCTCCACCGAAAGAATAAAGTTCTCGTTTAGAGCAGCTTTAAACCCGAGACCAGCCGAATAGTGGGGCCTTTCATCATTATTTCTGAAGTATAAGCTCCTTTCGTTTACAGGTACCTCAGTCAGGTCAACTTTGTATTTTTGTGTAACCATTCCTGCATCTCCAAATAGGTTGCAGCCCAGTGACACTGTGTTACGGCCTATGTTAAAACTGTGGAAAATATAACGTATTTCTGCATTTGCAAGTATGCTCCCTTCGCCCACAATGCGGTTACGCCTTATGCCGCGCATGGTTTTGCCACCACCCAGCCCTTGTGATGTTGCCGATGTCATAACCGTTGAATTCCAGTGTGGCAATAAGTAAAACGGGGTGTTGCCCCACAGTTTGTGCTGGGCTCCAATGCGATAGGCAAATACTAATTTTTCATTCATTAGGTTTATATATTGCCGGTGGTATAGTGTTATTTTGCCATACTCGGTACTATTACTACTCAATATTTTCGGAGCTAATGCCACTAGCAACTCAGTCCAAACTCCTTTGGTTGCAAAGCTCTCTTTGTTGCGACTGTCATAACCAATTCCGGCTTTTATGTATGTGTTCAAGCCACCGTTAGCCTCATTATCGCTAATTAGCCCCCACTCTTTATATTTATCGTAAAGTAAATCAACTTCAGGAAGCGGTTTATTATTCTTTTTATTAAGATGCTCAATATCAACCGATGAGATATCCATATTGAAAAGTGTGACTCCTGTTATCCATTGCCATTTGGAGCCTTCGTTGAACTGTTTTTTCAGATTAATCATTGCCCTGAACATCTCTCGTTTATGTTTGTAGAACACTCTCGAAATATATTGGGTATTATCCTCATCTTCAAAATCTTTGTTGAATAGTGATTGTCGGCCATTAAAACCGTAAAAATCCATGGTTAAATCATTGAACCAGGTAATATCTACTGTAGTTCTGAAAGATTTAATCAACTCCGGACTGTCATAATAGGTGCGAAGAAGTGTGGTGCCGGCATTAAAACGGCTCACTTCCATATATAGCGAGTGCCTGTAGCGCGGGTAATTATCGCCATACCAATAGAGGTTGGTTAGTGCACCTAGCTGTAGCCCAAGGTCTGCATCAAATGCCACCACCGGCAATACGCCCAGAGTGAAGCCCTCTTTTTTTGTCTGTTTTGCTTCACTTTTCTCAATTATTTGTGCCGATAATGGCAAAGCTGATAGCGCTATTATTACTATTGTTGACTTTACTATTGTTGATATTCCTTTTTTCATGTCGTGCCTGTTGGGTTTTCTCTATTTATAACGGCAAAAATAAACTAAATTTGCATTATTGGTGTTTTATAGGATATATTACGATTATTAACCGCCATTATGTACATATTGTTCATTGAAGGTTATAAAGCTTTATGATATGATAGTTGCTGCAGTTCAATATGATATTATTTGGGGAAATACGAAGTCCAATCTTGAGGCTCTTAACAGTCTGCTTCCCGAGGGATGCGATTTAATTGTACTTCCTGAGATGTTTCACTGCGGCTTTTCTATGAGTGAAAATGATGAAGCCCAACATAACGGCGGTATTGTTCTTGAATGGATGAAAGATAGAGCCTCTGCTCTCCATTGCGCCATTGCAGGTAGTGTGGCAGTGGTTGATAAAGATGGCATGCTATATAATCGCCTATACTTTGTGCAGCCTGACGGTACGGTTGATTTTTACGATAAACGACATCTTTTTCGTATGGCAGGTGAACATGAGGTGTTTACGCCGGGTGAAAAACGCGTTGTTGTTAATTTCCGTGGATGGCGCATACTGCTTCAGGTGTGCTACGATTTGAGGTTTCCGGTGTTTAGCCGCAATAAAGGCGATTATGATATCGCTTTATATCCTGCCAACTGGCCAGATGCCCGCACCCATCCGTGGCTAATACTGCTTCAGGCACGAGCCATAGAGAATTTGTGTTATGTAATTGGTGCTAATAGAGTTGGCAATGGTGATGGTATATCCTATAGAGGCACTACTGCAATTGTTGATTTTAAAGGGCAAATTATTTCTAAAGCCACCGATTTTCAGCAAGAAGTTATAGTTACAAAGCTCGATAAAGAGGCTTTAGATAGGTTTCGCAATAGATTTCCGGCATGGATGGATGCTGACAACTTTAATATTTTATAATTTTTTCCTTTCTATTTTCTTTCCATTATTTTCTTCTGCAAAAGGTTAAAAGTGTTAATTAATATTGACATTTGATAATTGATTTTGTAAATTTTCCTTAAATAATTTTTATAATCTATCACTTAGTGGTGGGATTGATATTATTATTTGCAGAAAAAGACAACTAATGCGTTTCAAGTTGTAAATTTAACAGTACATCTACTTATTCCTTAGAAAAACTTTTGAAAATTCATTTAAAACTAAAAATATATGGCACATTAATAAAATTATTTGCAATTAATTTCGAAATAGTTGCAATTGTTTAAAATATATTAAATCTTTGTCGCGGATTTAGAAATCTAAAAACCGGGTTTATGTCCGAAGCAGAAAAAAATATAAAGTCTCTTGGTGAGATTAAGAGAGAGAACTTGCAGAAGGAGTTACTCTACTTGCTCTATAGTGAGCAGGTGGTTACCGCCTCTTTATTAAGCAAGTCACTCAACTTATCTCTTCCCACCATCCGTGGGATGCTCGATTCTTTAATTGAAGCCGGTATAGTTGAGTTTAAGGATAAAGCCAATAACAAAGGCGGGCGCACACCCCTTAAATATCAGCTTAATAAAGATGCATTTTGGACTGTAGCAATAGAGGTTAATCACTTTTCGTCATTTATAGTAATTGTTAATTGCCATAACCATGAGATTACCGACAGAGAAGAAGTTGTAGCCAATATAGATGATGCACAGCTTGTTGAGAAACTCTACGGTTATTATCAAAAATTAATTAATAATCTAAACATAGATGATAATCGTGTTATCGGCATAGGCATCAGTTTACCCGGATTAGTTGATGCATCTGAGGGCATCAACTACACCATAAAAGATAGTGCCCAACAAAAAGTGGCATTATTGTTCAGCAAAAAATTTCAATTACCGGTGGTTGTCGAAAACGACGCCCGCATGATGGCATTGGGTGAACTGCTGTTTGGCAAAGCGGCTGGTTACAAAAATGCTCTAGTGATTAATTGGAGTTGGGGCATCGGACTTGGCATTATCAATGAAGGAGATGTTTATGCCGGTTCTGTTGGTTTTGCTGGTGAGTTTAGCCACATACGTATGATTGATGGAGGGCAGATGTGTGAATGTGGAAAAACAGGATGCTTACAAACAATCGCTTCACTTCGTTTTTTAATTCAAAAAGCAAAAGAGGCCGTTTTGGAGGATGGAGTTTCACTATTGACCAGAGAATTCAAGAATCATCCCGATAAAATTAAACCTTCCGATATTGTTGATGCTGCTAATCGTGGTGATGAAGTTGCATTGATACTTTTAAGAAAAGTGAGTGAAAACCTTGCATGGGGTTTATCCATACTTATTCAGCTATATAACCCCGAACTTATTTTAATAAAAGGACCCTTGGCGAGTGCCGACCAGCACATAACCATCCCTCTCACACTGGCTCTTAATCGCTACTGCCTTAATGAAATTGTGAAGAATGTAGAGTTGCGGCTCTCTGTAGATTCCGAGCATTTAGGACTGTTGGGCGTTGCAGCTCAGGTGTTTAAGAAAGAAATTAATTTGTAGTAAATGTTATAGCGTTAATTTTAATTCTTCTATTATGAAACAAAACTCTAATTGGTTTAGAAGGTGGCTCTTAGGTTTAGCGTCACTTTTTATTGGAACCGGGATGTTGTTTGCACAAGAGGT
>CAZWOA010000035.1:0-30628 GCA_964635545.1 uncultured Marinilabiliaceae bacterium | reverse complement strand
ACTCGAACCCCCAACCTTCTGGGCCGTAACCAGATGCACTATCCATTATGCTACGGAATCATCAATATTTATCTGCAATTGTTTTTCTTAATTGCAGTGCAAATATACATCTTTTGTTACCATATCGCCAAATGTTTTTAGATTATTTTCTAATTTCTTTTTGATATAACCCTTTTCAATGCTGTTTTGCAGCAGTTTATGAGATTATATTTTATTTGAGATAGGGTTTGGAGGGCATCATTGTTATTTCCCAACCCTCCAACGTGAAAATGCTGTTTTAGCCTGATTTCTAGAAGGAAAAACACCTTTGTTGGCCATTTTTACATCTTCGATGGTGTAGAATGCCAATGGGTGTATCTCCTTTATTATTTGATCCACCTTTTTTATCTCCGATCGTTTAATTATGCAGTATATGATTTCTACTTTACCAAGGCTGCCATATCCATCTACACGTGTTGTACCGTAACCTTCGGATACAAGCTTACTTTTGAGTTTGTCACCTGAGTGGTTGGTAATTATTCTTAAGTTAACAAAACCTAGTGCCAGTCGCTCCTCAATGGTGAGTCCCACCAGATTACCTATTGCAAATCCTCCGGCGTATGCAATGTAGTAAAACCACATATCAAGATTTTGAAATATTTTGCTCATTGCCAATAGCCATATCAGAATTTCGAAGAAACCAAGTATGGGAGCTATATATTTATATCCCTTCGACACAAATACTATTCTGATTGTGCCCAAGGTTACGTCAGCTACCCTAGCCGAAAATATCAGTAGTGGTATAAGTATGTATGCAATGAATATCTCCTGGCTCATCGTATTGCTTATATTGAGGCGTTGAACTCTTCGATATTAACAATATGTCTTTTCTGACCGCCTAGTGCTATCTCGTTTTTCTCTTCATCCATAATAAGGAAATCGAAAAAGAGCCTTCTGTCATCCACAAATTTAAGTAAAACATTGCAATAAATAGTGGCATGTTCCTTTACGGGTGCCACATGGCGTATGTTCATTTCGGCACTAACTGTGTCATATCCTTCCGGAAGCTGGTTTTGAAGCAACGTTTTACATGTGTCTTCCATAAAACGTAGAATACACAATGTTGATAAGGTATTGATATTTCCCTCGGGAAACGATGCCAGATTCTCGCGCTTAACGGTCATCTGGCTCGCCAAGGTAATTCCTTCAGGTATATTTATTTTCATAATAGAAGTTTTTTGTTCTATTACAAAGTTAACCTTTTATTATCGCTGTTGCTGTAATTATTGATAAAATATCAAAATTCGGAAGTGAAATGAAATTCTATCTCTTCAAAGTTCTCTTGAGCCAGTTGTAGCATATAAGCCGAATCAGCCAGAAATACATCTCTTCCTTGTTTATCTTTAGCCATATATTGGTTTTTTCTTTTCTTGAAATCATCCAATACTGCTTTGTTCTCACTTCTTATCCAGCATGCTTTGTAGAGGTTGATGGGCTCATAACGGCATGCCGCCGAGTACTCGTGAAGTAGTCGGTATTGAATAACCTCAAATTGAAGCGCACCTACTGTACCTATTATTTTGCGGTTGTTGAATTGGCTTGTAAACAGCTGTGCCACACCTTCATCCATAAGCTGGTCTATACCTTTGTTTAGCTGCTTGGATTTCATCGGGTCGTCGTTTTCAATATATCTGAAAAGCTCTGGCGAGAAACTTGGAAGTCCTTTAAACACAAGCTTTTCACCTTCTGATAGGCTGTCACCTATTTTGAAGTTTCCTGTATCGGGAATACCAATAATGTCGCCCGGATATGCTTCGTCGATTATCGACTTTTTATCGGCCATAAATGCCGTGGGGCTTGAAAAACGAAGGTCTTTACCCATCTGAACATGACGGTAGGCTTTATTACGTTCAAATTTGCCCGAACAAATCTTCACAAACGCAATGCGGTTGCGGTGGTTGGGATCCATATTGGCATGAATCTTAAACACAAAACCGGTGAATTTCTCTTCGTCGGGTTGCACCACTCTCACATCAGTTTGAGAGGGAAGGGGTGAGGGAGCAAATTTCAGGAAGCAGTGTAGTAACTCTCTAACACCGAAGTTGTTGAGCGCACTACCAAAAAATACGGGTGCCACTTCGGCTTTTAAGTATGTATCGGCTTCAAATTCAGGATAAACGCCCTCAATAAGCTCCAGCTCTTCGCGAAGTTTGGCTGCTGCCCGCTCACCAATGTGCTTTTCTACTTCGCTGCTGTTGATATCAGTTATGTTAATGCCCTCTTCTACTGATTGTTTACTGGGTGAAAACAGGTAAAGGCTCTTTTCATGAAGATTATAAACTCCCTGAAAATCAGGACCATTACCAATAGGCCAGCTTAGCGGGCGTACCTTTATTTTAAGCTCCTCTTCTAGTTCGTCAAGCAGGTCGAATGGGTCTTTACTGGGGCGGTCTAGTTTATTCACAAATACCATCACAGGAGTATTTCTCATGCGGCATACTTCCATTAATTTACGTGTTTGTGTCTCCACACCTTTGGCAGCATCCACAGCAATCACCACGCTATCTACAGCAGTGAGTGTTCGAAATGTATCTTCGGCAAAATCCTGGTGACCGGGAGTATCGAGAATATTCACCTTATAACCGTCATATTCAAAGCCCATTACCGATGTGGCAACCGAAATACCGCGCTGTTTCTCAATCTCCATAAAGTCGGATGTGGCAGTTTTCTTTATCTTGTTCGATTTCACGGCTCCGGCCACGTGTATGGCGCCTCCAAAGAGTAGCAGCTTCTCGGTTAGTGTTGTCTTACCCGCATCGGGGTGTGCAATGATGGCAAAAGTTCTTCTTCGCTTTATTTCTTCGATAAAACCCATGTCGTAATTAATTTTAGGGCACAAATTTAATCATTTGATTTGAAAACTTATCCTTTTATGTCGGTATGTTTTATAATGATGATATAGGATAGACCAAACTTCGATTTTGGTAGATGCGATAAATCAAGAGAAATAATAAAAAAAGCTCCGTTCATTTTATTGGAAGGATGAACGGAGCGTGGGAAAACAACCTGTCAGGAAAGATTAATCAAATATACAAAATGATTTAACTATAAATCAAGGTTCATTTTGCTTATTGTGATAAATGGTGAAGTTGGCTTGACAAGTTATTGTAAATTTCTGATTAATGTCATTTGAGGGTTGTAAGTCCTCAAATAATTATTGATGGTTTCCGTATAATTTAGGTTTCTTTAAATTCATGCTACTTTTTTTAAAAAAAATTAAGGTATTAGAACTTTTGTCATTTATTAATTGTATTTTTAAATATGGTAAATTATTAATTGCTAATGATATGAATAAATTATTGTCAATTTTGGTTATTCTGATATCCTCTTTGATTTACTCCCTTCTATGGAATGGATATCGTAAACCATATTGCCCGGGATGCTATTCGGGTGGTGATATTACTACTTCGGATGTAGCACAGGTGCCATCGGCTTCCGAAGATGGTAACTATTTGGCAGAGAGTGTAGAAGCTGTAGATGAGACGGTTACAGATGCTTCCGAAGAGCTACCTGCGCCTAAAGCCGACTTGGATGTGTTGGTAATCTATTTTGATAGTGGTAAGGCCGATTTTACTCGCGATAAGAGCATTAATGATTGGCTTAGTGATGCTCAAAAGGCAATGGAGGTTAATAAAGATACTAAGTTGAGGATTATAGGTTATTCTGATAGTTCGGGCACGCAGGAACTTAACGATAGATTGTCGCAGCAAAGAGCTAAATCTGTTGCAACAGCTCTTGTTGCCCGAGGTTTTGAAAACAGCCGTATGGTTGTTGAAGGACGAGGAATATCTGAGCCTATAGATGATAATGCTACACCAGAAGGTAGAGCTAAAAATAGGCGTGTAACTATAGTTTTAGAGTAATGTATTTAATCATAAAATGAATTGTAATATGGAAAATGTTAACTGTTTACTAACCAGCTTTCCTTGGGATTTGTTTCTATTTCTACTTATTTTAGGCATTTTACTATGGCTTTTTCTGCACTTCATGATGAAAAAGAAGTGTGAAAAAAAGGTGAATGAACTGAATAGTCTTATTGCCGAACTGGAGTCCTCTCTTGCTAAAGCCAAGAAATCTGCGGCTCCTGCCCGTAAGGACGAACTTAAAAAAATAGAGGGTATTGGGCCTAAAATTCAGCAGCTTCTTTATGATGCCGGTATATATACTTTCGAGGAGTTGGCAGATACCGATCCGGTGCAAATTAAAGCCATCCTTGATGAAGGCGGCCCTAACTTCTATATGCACGACCCAAGCACATGGCCTCGTCAGGCATCATTAGCACGCGATGGTAAGTGGGATGAGCTTAAGAAGTGGCAAGATGAGCTTGATGGAGGGAAAGAGTAATACGTTTGGCATAGCATAATATATTAAGGGTGACCATCTTTGTTGAAGGAGTCACCCTTAATTTTATACTTTTCATGCTCAAATATTAAAGTTCAAACGGTATAAATTTATCAATTACTATTTCGGATGAAGATACCTTGCATATCACCGGAAATATTTCAACTCCTTGTGAGTAAGCCTCTTTCAAACCTTTGGCATAGGCAGGGTCTATTTCTGTAGCCGGAGCAAATATCTTAACATCTTCGCGCTGAATAATATATACCATCACTGCACGTCCGCCTGCTTTCTTTATATTTATAAGGTTGTTAAGGTGTTTCAGTCCTCGCGAGGTAACTGCATCGGGAAATAGTGCATAGTCGCCCTCGCGATAGGTTACGTTTTTTACTTCAATGTATAAAGTTTCTTCACCTTTGGAGGCCACCACATCGAGGCGGCTATCGTTAACCGTTACTTCGCGGCGCACATCGGTATAGCCTTCCAATCCTGGTATGGCATTGTTTTTAATCGCTTCATATACAATCAAATTGGGATGCGATGTGTTTATACCTACCCATTTGCCGCCTATCTCAATGGTCTCCCATGTGTATCTGGTCTTCCGTTTGGGGTCGTCAACTTCCGATATTAATACTCGAGCACCATCTTCGAGGCAGCTTTTCATGGAGCCACTATTGGTGCAGTGTGCTGTAACCACACTGCCATCGCTCAGTTTCACATCAGCAAGAAATCGTTTATAACGCTTTATCAGCGTGCCTTCTATAAGTGCTTTTTTGAACTTCATATCTTTATTTTTGTCTATTTTTAAACTCAGGATTACAAATATACTCTATTGGTTGATAATTCATCATCGATAACAATTAGGGATGTCGATGTTACGAAATTTTTATTTTAAGCTATGAAAAACTAAATTTGCACAGTTATTTAAGAATCATAATCAATCAGTAATTAAATGGATTGTCGGTCGCTATGCGGTGCTTGTTGTATTGCACCTTCTATCTCAAGCCCCATACCCGGTATGCCCAATGGTAAGCCCGGCGGGGTGCGGTGCATCCATCTTATGGATGATTACCGGTGTGCGATATTCAATTCGCCCAATCGTCCTGCGGTTTGCGATGGTTTTAAAGCCGAAGAGTTGGTGTGTGGTACCAATAGGGTAGAGGCACTTACTATTCTTGCCAATCTTGAAGGGCTAAGTTATGTGCCCGATATTTAAACCGACAATACAGAATATGTTGTGAGTCTCTTTTTATTGCAAAAACTATTTGAACGATAATTGATAAAGATATTAAAAAATGGCTATTTTTGGAGTCGTTAATGGAGTGTTTTTATTATGAAATCATTGAGATATTGGCTTTATCAGCCATATAAGTATTTGATTTTCTTTCCTTTATTTGTAGTCGAGACAATCGTATGCTCTATATTTGCAGCTCTTTTTGCGGTTCTTTTTGCTCCACGTATAGGAAGCTATTTTGGTGTGTTGTGGGCAAAAATTAGCAGCTGGATAACACCTATGATTGTAACTGTTGAGAATCGCGAAAATATCGACAAAAGACAATCTTATGTTGTGGTGGCTAACCATCAGAGTGGTTACGATATTTTTGTTCTTTATGGCTATCTGGGTATCGACTTTAAGTGGGTGATGAAAAAGGAGCTACGCAAAGCACCCGGCATAGGCTGGGCAAGTGAGAAGGTAGGCCATATTTTTATCGACCGCTCATCACCACGTGCTGCCATAAAGAGTATTGAAGCAGCTAAGAAAAACCTGCAAAATGGCACTTCAGTGGTTATTTTTCCCGAAGGTACACGTAGTAAATCCAATGTAATAGGTAAATTTAAGAAGGGGGCGTTTAAAATAGCTTTTGAGTTAGGCCTACCAATTTTGCCTGTTACCATTAAAGATACACACAAAGTGCTTGGTCCCGGTTTTTTTAACTTATATCCGGGCCACACAAGCCTTATCATCCATAAACCTATCAATACTTGCGAGTATAAAGAGAGGCCGGATGAACTCATGGACCTTACTCATAGCATTATAGCCTCGGCGCTATGATTTGATGAGTTAGCTGTTTTGCTCAATATACCTGATCTTGAAATTATCTGAACCATAAAGTACGCAATATATTAGTTGCGTTTCAAATTGTTTAATATGTAATGTTTTGATTATGAGTGTCAGTTATTGTAAACTGGTTATTTTTTCTCTATTGTTGATTTTTTCCGGTTCCGCATTGGCGCAGGATAAATTATCTACAAAGTCGAAAAAAGCAATAGAGTTTTATAACTCTGCCAAGAATTACTATATCAACCAAGATTTAGATGAGGCTATTGTAGAGCTTGATAAGGCTATTGCCAAGGATAAGAAGTTTATAGAGGCCTATTATCTAAAGGCTGATATTCTGATGTCTTTAAAGCGTTACGATGATCAGGTTGCAGTTATAAAAACTGGCGTTGCTCTCGACTCCTCTTTTTTTACACCCATATATTTTAATGCCGGTGTGGCACTGTTCAATATTGGTGAGTATGATGCTGCTGTAGAGTGGTTTAAGCTTTTTAAACGTCATAATGGTACCCGGCGCACCACTCTTAATGCCGATAACTGGATAGAGAAGAGCCACTTTGCCAAAGAGGTTGTGAGCCGCCCTGTACCATTTCAGCCGGTGAGCGTGGGCGATGGTATTAATAGTATCTATAATGAGTATTGGCCTAGTCTCACTGCCGATGAGGAGACAATGGTGTTCACCGTGCTATTGCCTCGCGATAGTGTTCTATTCAGCAATAATAGCGACTTGCCCATAAATTCCCGTAATTTTCATGAGGATTTTTTCATAAGCAAGAAGGTTGGTGGTGTATGGCAGCCCCGCACAAATATGAAGGGTATCAATACCGACTCCAATGAAGGTGCTCAAACTCTCTCATCCGACGGGCGCTGGATGTTTTTTACAGCTTGTGGCCGAAATGATTCTCATGGAGGATGTGATATATATTTCTCGCAGAAAACTGCTGATGGATGGTCGAAGCCTGTAAATATTGGCCCTCCGGTGAATACTCCGCACTGGGAGTCACAGCCTTTTTTCTCGTCGGATGGTACTACTCTCTATTTTGTGAGTAACCGCCCTGGCGGAATAGGTAAAAAGGATATCTGGAAAGCCAATATTGTTGGTCAACGTAGTGATGGTGCACCTATTTTTGGAGCTGTTGAAAATTTAGGAAATACCATAAACACTATTGAAGATGAGTCATCGCCATTTATGCACCCCGATAACGAGACGTTCTATTTCTCGTCGGAAGGGTGGCACGGTATGGGGCAGATGGATATCTTCTTCAGCCGTAAAAACAAGGACACAGGGCGTTGGCAGATTCCTGTTAACCTCGGATATCCCATAAATACCAGTGCCGATGAAACCGGTATGGTGGTTAATACTGCCGGCACAAGAGCCTATTTCTCTTCGGATGGGCTTGCCGATGCAGGCAAACGCAAGGATATATATCACTTCGAACTTCCTGCCAATATGCGCCCTAAGCCGGTGTCGTATGTTAAAGGGCGTGTGTTCGATAGAAAAACCAACCTGCCGCTAACTGCCCAGGTGGTGTTAACCCGCTTGGAAGATGGTGAAACAGAGGCTTCTACCAATTCAGTGGGGTGGTCGGGCGAATATATGGTTTGCCTTCCTGCCGGCCACAACTATGCACTTAATGTGAGGCGTAAGGGGTATATGTTTCATTCAGAGAATTTTGCACTGAAAAACCTAAATACCATTGCCGATCCTTATCAGATTGATGTATATCTGTCGCCGCTAATTGCCGGCGAAAGGGTGGTGCTTCGTAATGTGTTCTATGCCACTAACTCTTCGGTACTCGAGCGCGAATCGATTGTTGAGCTAGATATGCTTGTAGAAGTGCTGGAAGAAAATCCTGATATAAGGCTCGAAATTGGTGGTCATACTGATAATACCGGAGCACAATCATACAATTTCAAGCTCTCTAAAGATAGAGCACAGAGTGTGTTCGATTATCTGGTATTCAAGGGTATAGAGCGTAGCAGGCTTAAGTATGAGGGCTATGGAATGAAAGAGCCTGTGGCAACTAATGATACAGAAGAGGGTAGGGCTCAAAACCGACGCACAGAGGTTAAGATTCTTGATGATGAAGATTGATGTTTTGTAGGTATGTACTCTTTAGCTAGTAATGGTCAAAGTCGTTGATAATCAGTGTTTTTAAGTCTTTATTTGGAAAATTAGAAAATTCACCGAATTGTTAATGCAAAAATTATTAGCTAAAAATGAGATGTTTACAAAAGAGATGAATTCCAAACCTCGTAACCATGCTATCTAAAAGGGACATGTGAAACTTAAGTAAGTAATTAATATTCTTCGAAATATAGAAATAACAAACGGCTACCCTTATTGAGTAGCCGTTTGTTAAAATATTATAATATTTTTGTTGTCAGCTGTTTAGGTATTTTGCCAAAGTCTCCATAAGTAAATTCAGTCTAATCGGCTTGGATAAATAATCATCGCAACCGGCTTGAATGCAACGCTCCTTTTCGCCCGACATAACGTGGGCGGTTTGAGCAATTATAGGAACCTTGCTGTTTATGGCTTTTATCTCCCTAGTGGCAGTGTAGCCATCCATCACCGGAAGCTGCAAATCCATAAGTATTAAATCTACTTTGTTTGCCTTGAAAATATCAATTGCTTCCTGACCGTCCGTCGCCCAAAGAATCTTTGCATTGGTTTTGCGAAGTGCGGCATCAAAAAACAGTTTGTTGGTATCTACATCCTCAACAACCAGTATGACTTTGTCCGACCAATTTTGTTGTAATATGTTATTCATTTTCGAGAGTTAATGCCAAGTATATCTTTAGTAACAAACATAGTATTCATTTTTATTTTTACCAAATTTTTTCAACACATATTAAACATAACCCAAATGTTTTCATCATTTAGGTTTCCTTTTATCTATTAATTCGATATTTTTGTAAATTCTATTGAACTCTGCGGGACTAAACTATGAAAATTAGTATAATAATATTAACTCTTCTATTTCTCTTTTTTGATGTGGTTTGTGCTCAACATAGATTTGTGGCTCAGAATGATAGTGTTGTTTTAAGAAGAGAACTGGGATATCTTTTTATTGATACTTCTGCTGTTGTTAATAACGTTATATCAACAGGTAAGACGAATATTGCTGTTGCTGATTACTCTTCTCAAAGTACCAAGAAAAAGGATTATTTTATTTTTCTTGATGCTAATAAGGCTAACTTCACCCCTCATACTACGGCACTTGATAGAGAAATGTTGACCAATATTGGTGATAAGCATTTTGTTAATAGGTATGTTTTAAGATTGGCCTCTCATAATGACAATTATAATATCAATGGACTTCTTTACACATTGCACGGACAATCTAAATTGATTATTGGTGATAATAGTAATGAAAATGGTGCATATTCTGTTGTGCCGTTTCCTGATGATATTAATAGAAAACTTGATGGCATAACTTCAGTTTATAATAACCTTGAGGTGAAGGATAATAATTCCTCTATTTCAAGTAAGAGTATAAGCGTGGAGGAATTGTTGAATTCTAAGGCGTTATATTATGATAATGGAAGCGGTGAAAATATTGAAAAACTTGCACGTGCTATCGAAAATAGATTAATTGATCGTAGTTTGGTTGAAAAACGTATTGAAGAGATTAAGGTAAGTGGACAAAATACATTTAAAGATACTGGCGATAAGCGTTTGACCGATGAGGCATGGCGATTTGATGCACTGCGTAAAAATATTGTGGCTGTAGGGCGTAACTTTAATACTATCACCGACTTAACTGATGTGGAGATTGGATTAATGAGTAATAAAAGTGCACAGGATTTGAATTTACTTCCACTTTTACGACGTTACACCTCTAGAGTTGTGCCTTCTCACCCTTCAATTCTGGTAAATGCTGCCAATATGCGATATTATGTTGTTGCAGCACAATCGAAGGAGGAAATAAATGAAATAGCTGAAATGCTTAAGGAGATAACTCCTAAGTTCGATAACCGAATTATTCTGCTTTATTTTGGTTCTATTGATAATAGCAATCTGTTGGAAGCCAACCTTAATGGGTTTGATGCTGTGATTTGTGGTTACGGGCCTACAGTAATTATGGCTGATTTGCTCTCTCAATCTCTAATGGGCGGTGTTGATGTAGTGGCTTCAGAAAAGTTACCTAAGGTGCTAAAAAACAAGGGATTTGCTCCACTTGAGCTTCATAAAACCCGACTTGGTTATGCACCTCCCTCTTCAGAAGGAATATCCGAAGAGTCGTTACGAAAAATTGACGATGCAATGCGCGATATGATAAGGCAAAAAGCCTCTCCGGGAGGTCAGGTCTTGGTGGCTCGTAATGGGCAGGTAATATTCAATAGGGCATATGGTCATGATAAATATGTAAAAGGCTCAGAGGTATCATTGGAGAGTATATATGATGTGGCCTCAGTTACTAAGGTTATGGCTACCACTCCTTTGTTAATGAGGCTTTATGATGATGGTACTTTAGATAATAAAAAGAGGCTTGGCGACTTGCTCCCACAAATTAAGGGTACAAATAAGGCCGATATTACTATGCAGAATTTGCTAACTCATCAAGCGGGACTACCGGCCGCAATCTCATACACACTCTATACTATAGATTCTACTTCTTTGTCTAAGTCGTTGTATCAGAGTAGGTTCTCAAAAGAGTATAGCATTAAAGTTGATGATAGGCTCTATATGTACTCAGGGGTAAGATATAAAGCGTCTATTTTCAAAACTCAACCTACCGAAGGGTTTACTATTCGCGTTTCAGAAAACTTGTATATGAATAGTGATTTTAAAGATAAGATGCTTGAGTTGATTTATGATGTGCCCTTGCGCTCTAAAGTATATCGTTACAGTGACTTAACTTTCTATTTATCGCAACTTATTGTAGAGAAGTATCTTGGCGATAGTGAAAATGTTCTTTTTGATAAGATATTTGCTCAACCTCTGGGGGCACAACGAATGACTTTCCTGCCACTAGAAAAGTACCGTGAATCAGAAATTATGCCTACTGAAGATGATAAGGCTTTCAGGCGTGAGCTGCTAAGAGGTTATGTGCATGATCCGGGTGCAGCTATGATGGGCGGTGTGGCAGGTCATGCCGGGCTTTTCTCTAATGCCAACGACCTGGCCAAAATGGCACAGATGATACTAAATAAAGGTGAGTATGGTGGCATGAGGTTTATCGCACCTCAAACGGTGGATATGTTTACCAGTCAGCAAACTGAAGATAACCGTCGCGGACTTGGTTTCGATAAACCCGATACCTCTAAGCCATCGCCGGGGCTGCTGGGTGACCCTGCTTCGCCGGCTTCCTTTGGGCATAGCGGATTTACAGGTACTTATGTGTGGATTGACCCTGATTATCAGATTGTTTATATCTTTCTTTCCAATAGGGTTTATCCAAATTCATACAATAAAAAACTGTCGGATATGCAGGTGCGTCGTAAAGTACAAACCATTATCTATAAGTCGATTGTAAAATAATTAGTTGATTTACAATAAAATAGTAGCATTTTTATTAGGAAATTTAATGATTAAAGAGATCTCTCACTTCGTTCGAGATGACGGATTGCTTGTTATGCAGGGGAATGGGGGATTGTTTGGCGGCAGAGCCGCCAAACAATCCCCCGTCCTCCAAATAAAAGTTGACAAAGTCATTCCGACCGTAGGGAGGAATCTTCACCAATATTGGTAGCGAAGTGATGAAACAACGTTCAGCAGAGCTCGCTCAAACTTGTTTGCTTGGCTTGCCAAGAAACTCATTTGGGAAAATTAGAAAACTCACCAAATTGTTAATGCAAAAATTATTGGCTGAAAATGACATACTTACAAAAGACGTGAATTTCAAACCTCTTAGCCAACCTGGCTAAAAGGGATCCCGATTGGATATCCGTAATATACCAATTGCATTGGCATAAACGGCTATCATATCGGCATTATACGATAAAAATTGGTCTTAATAATAATTACGTTTCGTATGACATGCTAAACTTAGGTAGATTATTGAGTTTTACAAACTATACAATTTCGCGAATACCTGCTTAATGTAGTAGTGATCCATAATGCCACCGGTTTCACGGGCTGAATGCATTGCCAGCATTGGGTTGCCTATATCCACTCCACGTATGTCGAGCTGTCCGGTAAGTATATTGCCCAATGTGGAGCCACCTGTCATGTCGCTACGGTTAACAAACTTTTGGTATGGAACGCCTGCAAGCTCGCAAAGGTTTATAAACACCGCTCCGCTATCTCCATCGGTCATATATTTTTGCCCTGCATGAAGCTTTATAACCGGCCCTTTGTTAATCATCGGGTGCAACACAGGGTCGTGCTTCTCGGGCTGGTTGGGGTGAAGTGCGTGAGCCATATCGGCCGATATCATAAATGAATGATACAGCATGCGCTGATAGTCTTCAGCATTCAGACCCAAATGTTGTGCAATACGCTCAAGTATATGTTTTAAAACTGGCGAACCGGCACCTTGTTTAGTTCCGCTGCCCACCTCTTCATTATCAAAAATACATAGCATGTTAAACTGGTCGATGTTTGCAGTGTCAACCATAGCTTCCAAGCCTGCATAGGCCATTGCCAGGTCATCGAGTTTGGGCGATAGTATCATATTATTGTCTCTTCCCCACACCATACCTCGCTCAGTATCGTACAGAAACAGGTCGCAATCGAGAATATCCTCAGGCTTCACATTAAGCTCTTGAGCTACCATCGTCAGTAGATACCCATCTTTATTCAAATCGGCATCTATCATACCCATAAATGGAAGCACATCTTTCTGCTTATTGAGTTCTACACCTTCGTTAACTGCCCTATTAAGGTGTATTGCCAAGCTAGGAATTACTGCTATTGGACGGCGTATATCAACCAATTTATTCTGTGGATGTATGGGGTTATTGCTTCTCACCAATACACGTCCGGCAATGGAGAGAGGCCTGTCGAGCCATGTCATCAGAATAGGACCGCCATAAACTTCTGTATTTAGTTTCAGCATATTTCCTTCAACAACCATTTCGGGTTGAGGTTTTATCCTGAAAGTGGGCGAGTCGCTATGTGCTGCAATAAATCTATATCCTTGCTCTGCCAGATTACCTTTACCAATGGTAAAAGCAAAAATAGCTGAGCCATTTTTCATGGTATAGTATTTACCTCCGGTTTTCAACTGCCATTTTTCTTTTAGGCATAGTGGTTCAAAGCCATGTTTATCAAGTATCGATGCCATGTTACTTGCAACATGATACATAGTAGGACTTTGATGAATAAAGTCGATAAGCTTGTTAGCCTCTTCAATATAGTTTGTAGCCATATTACAGTTAATTATATCTGTTATTGTTAAATGTTTCTATTGAATAGATTAAAAAAAATTATTTTCCGTTAATATACAATAGTAATTGGTTAATATATCAAAAATAGCCGAATTTAATTGGAATTAATATCTATAAATAGACTAATTTGGCATTTTCTTTTTTCACAATATGGATAAGTGATTTTTTGTTAAATTTTATTGAATTTATATTTCAAAAATTGTTGTGTAAACTCTTAGAATTAGAATAAAATTATTATCTTGTAGTTAGTGAAAAAATCTGAGAATCCGATCATCAGTCGGATTGCATTGCCTTTGTGGTGATGTGTCACTGTTATGTGGCCGAATTAGATTATAACCTGTAATTGAACATGAGAAAGTTTTGTTGCCTATATATCTTAATTTTCCTATTTAATATGGTGCCGGGAGCCTCTGTAGTTCTAGGTCAACCGGTAGATTACCAGCAAGTTAATATCATGCTTCGTTGGAATCATCAATTTCAGTTTGCCGGATATTACGCTGCTATTAAAAAGGGATTTTATAAAACAGAGGGCCTTGATGTTGTCCTTATAGAGAATAATTCTACTCAATCGGCTATCGAAAGGGTTTTGAGTGGAGAGGCTGATTATGGGATTGCGTCATCCGATCTTATTTTGGCGCGTAATCTTGGTAAGCCGGTTGTAGTTCTTGCTTCAATTTTTCAACATTCAGCCATTGCTATTATCTCCGATTACGATAAAAACCTCAAATATCTCTCCGATTATGTTGGTAAAACCCTGGTAACCACCGAGCATGACAAGGCCGAGATAAGCCTTCTGTTTGCTAAGGAGGGTATTTCGCCCGATAAAATTAATTTTATTCCTCATGAGTTTAATATCGACCCGCTACTTACCAATAGAGCGGATGGCCAGATTGATTATATCTCAATGCAACCAATACAGCTTAGGATGGCAGGTGTGGAGCCACGTATCATTAGGCCGGTTGATTATGGCGTTGATTTTTATGGAGATGCACTCTTTACAACTCAAAAGGAGATTGCACTAAAAACTCATCGTGTAGAACAAATTACACGTGCAACCATAAAAGGGTGGGAGTATGCATTGAGAAATAAAGATGAGATTATCGACTATATATTAACCCTGCCAGGTGTTCAACGGCGCGGCATAACTCGTGAAATGCTTAAGTTTGAGGCTGATATGATTGAAGAACTTGTGCAGCCGCGACTTGTTGAAATAGGACATATCAATCCGCAACGATGGGATAGGATGGCATCTCTCTTTGCAGCCCAAAGTATGCTTTCAAGGTCATGGGATTCTGAAGGATTTATATATAACCCTGATAACCCCCAGCACCGACAGGACTTGATGCTGAAAATAGTAATTATAATACTGTTCAGTTTGGGAGCTATGTTCCTTATTGTTATGCTGCTCAACAAACAGTTGAAAGGGGTGGTGAATAAACGCACCGCCGAGCTTATTCAGCTGTCTCAGCGAGACGAGGCCCTTCTGCATGCCATCCCGGATATGCTGATGCTATTTAATAGAAAAAAACAAATAGTTGATTACCATCCGCAGAATAATGATTCTGTTTTTCATACTATTCCTTCTAAGTTTTTAGGTAAAAATGTATCAGATGTTTTGCCGCAAGAAGTTGCAACAGAAACAAAAAAGTGTGTTGATAGTGTTTTTGATGATGGCAAAATGGTGCAATACTCTTATTCGTTAACAAAAGACCATTCAACACGTTATTACGAGGCGCGTTTCGTGCCCTCAGGTAGTAATGAGGTATTAGCATTAATTAGAGATATATCCGATAGGGTAGCTTACGAAGAGGAGCTTATTGCATCGCAGGACCAATTGAAGGCAGCCTCCGATGCGCTTAAAGAGAACCTGATAGAGATAGAACATGCGAAGGCAAAAGCTGATGAAGCAAATAAACTGAAGTCCTACTTCCTTGCAAATATGAGCCACGAGATACGTACTCCTATGAACGGTATCATTGGTTTTATACAGATTCTTCACGATATGGACTTAACACAGGAAGAGCAGAGTAGCTATATCGACCTGTTGCATGAAAGTGGAAAACGATTGCTGGATACCATCAACGATATTATTGAGATGTCGAAAATTGAAGCCGGTCATGTGGAACTTAATAATGTTGATGTGAATGCATATAATATGGTTAAGTTTTTGTATGATTTCTTCGAACCATCGGCACATCAGAAGGGACTTAAGTTTTATCTTGATGTGTCGGATGAGGATAAGAAGTTTACATTTAATTCCGACCAATATAAGATAGAGAGTGTATTGTCTAACCTTATTAAGAATGCCATTAAATTTACCGATTCGGGTGTTGTGATGTTTGGATTTAGTCGTGATGAAAATGAGGTAGTATTTAGTGTGAAAGATACCGGAATTGGAATCTCTGATGATAGAGCCAATATGGTTTTTGAACGATTTGTACAGGCCGACCTTGATCTTTCCCGAAAACATGAAGGCTCTGGTTTAGGTTTGTCAATATCTAAAGCATATATCGAAATTTTGGGCGGGAGAATATGGTTTGAGAGTAAAGAGAACGAGGGAAGCCGCTTCTATTTCTCAATTCCGTTGAAGTAGTACTCTATGGCGTTGAAGGGGTATATAGTTGCGCTGATACTGTTTGTGGGTTCTATAACCCATGTTGTTGCCAATCAGCGTGATTCGTTGCTTAAGGTTTTGGATAATACTATTAGTCAGAAACAACTGTTTGATAATCAGAAGGAAGATGTATTGATTAATTTGAAAAAATTATTGGCAAAAGAGGTCAGTAATAGTTCTAAATTCAGACTTCTGGGTGATGTTTTTAATCAATATTTATATTATAACACCGATTCGGCACGATATTATGCCGATTTAAGATATTCAATAGCTCAAAAAACAAATGATGCCGCATTTATTTATGAGGCGAGGTTGAATCAGGCTGCGGTAAAAAGTATTACCGGAATGTTTAAGGAGGCAATTGATGCTCTTGATAATCTGGTAGTTGATGATGAATATGTGGGCTTAGTTTTGTATAAGTGGCAGTTATACAGTTCGTTATATGAAGCTATGCACTACTACTCGGTTACCGAAAATGAGAAACTGCTCTATTTGGAACTTTCCAACAGTTATCGCGATTCAATATTAATTAATTCATCGCCTCAAAGTGGTGATTATGTGTTTAATAATGCCAATATTCTTATCAATAATAGAAAATGTGATGAAGCGGTTTCACTGCTCGAGGATTATTTCTCCACTGTAAGCGATAATGATAGAAACCGTGCTATTGCTGCCTATATGCTTTATAATGCCTGGATGTGTGCCGGCAATAAAGATAAGGCTGTTAATTATCTGATTATCTCATCAATAAGCGATATAAAATCATCAACCAAAGAGTATATTTCGTTGTGGACGCTCGCTGAGGTGATATATCGCGAGGGCGAACTGGATAGGGCATATAATTATCTTAAATGTTCGCTCGATGATGCCACATTCAGTAAGGCCCGGTTGCGCACCATAAAAATAACCGAACTTTTTAGTGTTATTGAGTCGGCTTATCAGCATAATAGGGATCGTCAACACGCCCGAATGGTGATATTGATAATAATAATAAGTGTATTGTTACTTATTGTGGCTGTGGCAGTTGTGTATAGTCGCCGGCAGGTTAAAAAGCTTAAAGTGGCTCGAAATGAGATTCGTAGCGCCAATAAACGGCTTAGTTTTCTTAATGCAGAGCTTGAGAGTTATAATATAAAACTGCGTAGCGTAAATGAGTCATTATCTGAGTCTAACGCTATTAAAGAGGAGTATGTGGGGCGGTTTATGGATTTATCTTCAGCATATCTTGATAAAATGGATGAATACCGCCGTACTTTAAGCCGCAAAGCTACCACCGGGAGTATGGATGATGTGGTGAATGAACTAAAATCGACGAATTTCATTAAAAATGAGTTGAAGGAGTTTTACAATAATTTTGACCATGCTTTCTTAAAGCTGTTTCCCACTTTTATAGATGAGTTTAACTTGCTTTTACAGCCTGATGAGCAGGTATCACTTAAGCCTAACGAGCTTTTAAATACCGAATTAAGGGTATTTGCACTTATAAGGCTTGGAATTACCGATAGTGAGAAGATTGCAAAATTCCTACGGTATTCAGTTACTACAATTTATAACTACCGCACAAAAATGCGCAATAAGGCTGCCGGGAATAGAGCCGAATTTGACGATATGGTAATGCGTATCGGAGGATAGGTGGTTGCTTAACTAATTTATTCTTTAACCATTAAGGTAATTAAGGTTTATTTCATTGATTATCAGATGTTATCATAGTTATTTCAGTAGTTTGATTGTTGTTTGATCTTTTCATTCACTAAGTTCATATTTCCCCAAAATTGCAGTTTTTATGAATTCTACCGTTATTTTTATATACTTTTTAAGGGTTGTTCTTTTTTTATAATATCCTGTGTTATAGATGTTTATTCTCTTTCAATTGCCGTTTTTCACTACTTTTCTACTCTGTATCGTTAAAATTTCTTTAATTCCAGTCTGTTCTGCCGTAACTTTGTATCAAAACAATTAAACGGCAAAATTGAGAATTATGAAAAAGAACTTTCTATTGTTACTTTTCGTTTGTATAACCTCTTTAGGTTTTGCGCAAACAATTCAGTCGCCCAACGGCAACCTGAGTTTGAAATTTGAGGTTAAGGATGGTACTCCTTACTATGAACTTAAATACAAAAACAAGGATGTTGTAAAACCCAGTAAACTTGGGCTTGAACTGAAGAATGATACTCCGCTAATGTCGGATTTTGTGGTTGCCAATAGTGTAACTTCATCATTTGATGAAACTTGGACTCCGGTGTGGGGTGAATGGAGTAAAATCAGAAACCACTATAATGAGTTGGAAATCAGTCTTAAGCAGACTTCTACTGATAGAAATATGATTATCCGTTTCCGTCTTTTTAACGATGGACTTGGTTTTAGATATGAGTTTCCACAGCAAGATAAGCTAATCTATTTTGTTATCAAGGAGGAGCGCACACAGTTTGCAATGGCCGGCGACCATAAAGCATTCTGGCTTCCGGGTGATTATGATACTCAGGAGTATAACACTACTACTTCTAAGCTATCGGAGATAAGAGGTCTTATGAAGAAGGCTGTAACCCCTAATGCTTCACAACATCCATTCTCTGAAACAGGTGTGCAGACTGCTTTAATGATGAAGAGTGATGACGGATTGTATATCAACCTTCATGAGGCGGCTTTAATTAACTACTCTTGCATGTCGCTTGAGCTGGATGATAAAAACATGGTGTTCGAGTCGCACCTTACTCCCGATGCGCGTGGTGATAAAGGATTTATGCAGGCTCCATGCCATTCTCCATGGCGCACAGTAATTGTGAGCGACCGTGCTGCCGATATTCTTGAGTCAACTTTGGTGCTTAACCTCAATGAACCAACCAAATATGAAGATACATCGTGGATTAAGCCTGTGAAGTATGTAGGCGTGTGGTGGGAGATGATTACCGGCAAAAGCTCGTGGGCTTATACCGACCTGCCAAGCGTTAAACTGGGCGAAACCGATTATAGTAAGGTAACTCCCAATGGACGGCATGCTGCCAATAACGAAAATGTGAAGAAATATATCGATTTTGCAGCCCTGCATGGCTTCGACCAGGTGCTTGTGGAGGGTTGGAATATTGGTTGGGAAGATTGGTTTGATAAATCGAAGGATTATGTGTTCGATTTCGTTACTCCATATCCCGATTTCGATATTAAGATGCTTAATGATTATGCTCATTCTAAGGGTGTTAAACTGATGATGCACCACGAAACATCAAGTTCGGTGCGTAACTATGAACGACATATGGATGATGCCTACAGACTTATGAATCAGTATGGTTACAACTCGGTGAAGAGTGGTTATGTGGGTGATATCATTCCGCGGGGTGAGTTCCACTACGGACAGTGGATGGTGAATCACTACCAGTATGCACTTGAGAAAGCTGCCGAATATAAAATTATGATTAACGCCCATGAGGCCGTTCGCCCCACAGGATTGAGCCGTACCTATCCCAACCTTATCGGTAATGAGTCGGCACGAGGCACCGAGTATGAGTCGTTTGGCGGTAATAATGCCGATCACACCACCATATTGCCGTTCACAAGGCTTATTGGAGGCCCAATGGATTACACACCGGGTATATTTGAAACAAGGATAAATAAACTTAATCCTGATAATAACTCGTTCGTTCACACTACAATAGCACGTCAGTTGGCGCTGTATGTTACTATGTATAGTCCGCTGCAGATGGCTGCCGACCTGCCCGAGCATTACAACCAGTTCCTTGATGCATTTCAATTTATTAAAGATGTGGCTATCGATTGGCAGAACACCAAAGTGCTTGAGGCTGAGCCGGGTGACTATATTACCATCGCACGCAAAGAGAAGGATGGTAACCGATGGTTTGTAGGTTGTACCGTTGACGAGAACGGATTCCAGTCGAATATCTCGTTTAACTTCCTTGATGCCGGTAAAACCTATATTGCAACCATCTATTCCGATGCCAAAGATGCTCATTACGAGACCAATCCACAGGCATACAATATCCGCAAGGTATTGGTTACCAATAAATCAAATCTTAGCCAGAAATGCGCTCCCGGCGGTGGTTATGCCATCTCGCTTGTAGAGGCAGATAAGAGCCAAACTAAAGGACTCAAGAAATTGTAATAAATACGGTCTTTTTACCGACCTCTGAATATTACTTCGCCCGCAGTGCTTGTCATTGCGGGCGAAGTTTTTTTATTAAAGAAGGAGGAGTTGTCAATCGTGTCGGAAGTGACAAATAAGGATATTGAAAAAAATAGAATGGTAAAGAAAATTAACGAATGCATGGACAGTAAAAAAATAAATTAGTTTGAAATAAGACTTTAATTATCGTAACAAAACATAAAAAAGTAATATATTTGGAAGTAGTATTGTTTCCAAAAAACTTCCGTGATATATCCATGAAGTTGCAAGAAGAAAATGGAGGATTATTTTCAAATGGGAAAATGGAAATGCTTTTGACCTTAAAATTGTTGATTATCACTAAAATTAAAATGAAAAATCAACTGAATTAAAAAGAATAAACAGAATCAGAAAATATGAAGAAAAATAATAACCCTTTTGAGCTATGAAGAGACAATATTCAATTATCATTTTATCGTTTTGCTTCCTAATTCATTTTCCTATAATGGGGCAAAAGCAATCAACTATGGCTTCAATCACAAACATGTCAGATGATGGAAGTTGCCTTTTGAATAGGATAAATAAGGACAGTACAGGTTTTGAGTTGAATATTAATCCTGACTATTTTTTATTGGGAACTTTCTATGACTATATGGGAAGATTTTCATACGTGGATAGAGAAAAACAAGTTGATAGATATTATCCATTCGAAGAGTCGTTGGCGAAATATGTAGCTGGTTTCATTGAAACAAACTATAATACTACAGTTGAATTGCAATTTGATAAATCAAGGCATTCCGAGATGTTCTCAAAAACAATAGCTGAAAAATTGCATTGTTACTATGATGAAAAAGGGATCTTAAAAAAAGGGATTTTAGACACCGAAGAGAAAATGTACTCTTTTCTGACAGGTGTACTATTGAGACACGGTGAAAATATCTTTGATAACGTTTTTTTAATAAGCGTCTCTAATTCACCTAAAAGAGATGAAATTTATGAACTGCTTAAAATACTTGAGTGTAGCAAGATAATATACAAAGATTATAGAGGTAACATTCCAAATATTACCAAATTTTACTTTGAGGCTACACCAAGAATTATTGGGTATTTTAGTTTGATAGAAAATGAGAATAAACTAATACGAAGTGAATTTGAAAGATTAAATAAAGAGATGTTTAAAGATGGATATGATGAGGTAATCCTAGATAGGGAAAAGAGAGATAGAGAGATTGAAAACAGGATTAAAACAATATTTGAAATGTAAAATTTCTGCAAACTCAGTGGTGTAATAATAAAGTTGAGAATGATTTTCACCAGCTGAATATTCATCATCGATTATTTCAAAAATTTACAAGTAGAATCCGTGAGTTTAATATTACAAAAATAGTGGGAAAATTAACACATGAAGTACTTTATATTTCTTTGTAGCTTAGTGCTATCTATCTCGGTTTCGGCGCAACAAGCCGATTATGATCGTGCTTGGGCTGCCTATACATCAGGACGATATGAAGAGGCGTTAATATCTATACAGGAGTGTATTGCCGCAGATTCTACAAATTACCAATATGTGTTTTTGAAGGGTAAGGTGCTTGAAAATTTATATCGCTTCGCCGATGCAATTGATGCACAGCAAACTGTGCTTAGTATGAATCCAGGCGGTTTAGATGCAACTGCTGCATTGGCAACATTGTATCTTCAATCGGGGCAACCGGCTGTTTCAGCACAATATTATGAGCAGCTGGTTAACGCAGAGCCCGAAACTGTTCGTTGGAAAATGAATTTAGCCACAGCATTGCAAGCATCGGGAAAGCATGATCTTGCATTGAAGCAGTTAAAAATTGTGGAACAAAAAGATACTACCAATTGGCTGGTATATAAAAACATGGGTGACTGTTATTACCGTATTGATAGTGTGGCTCAAGCATTTCATCATTATTACATATCGCTCAAACTTTACCCTCAGAATAAAACTCTATGGGGTGTGCTCACACGTGCATTGGTGGCTAAAGATCTTCTTGATGCTGCCGTAGAGGTTGGAAATGAAGCCGTAAACATCGACTCAACCAATGTGGAAGGATGGAAGTATCTTGGAATAGCATACTCTAAGCTGGGAAAAGTGCGTCGCGCACATAATGCGCTGGCGAAAACACTTGCTTTGGGCGACTCTTCACTTACCACTTACAGTTACTACGGCATAGTGAATTACCATCTTTATAACTATCAAGAGGCTGAAACATATCTTATTAAAGCTCGTAAAATCGACTCAAAAGATATTGCTTTAATGAATTATCTGGCTTCTACTTACGGTTATACAGGAAAGCCTCAAGAGGGGTTAGAAATATTTAGCGAACTCGATAGAGTGATTGCCGACATTGACTCTGTAGGTATGAAAGCTAACATACAACGAGGATATTTACTTAGGTTGCTAAGACGCTACAATGATGCTGCCAACTCTTACATTACTGGTACCAAAGATTTTCCTAAAGAATCCAGAAATTTTTATGAGGTTGCGGTGTGTTATGATATGGATCAAAATAAAAAACTTGCGCTCGAATGGTATTCTCGTTATTTGGATGTAATTGACCCGGAATGGGCTACCAAGCAATGGACTGTGCAGGAACTTAAAAAGAACGAATTAGTTAAAATTGCTATGGATAGGGTAGAGGGGTTGAAAGTTGATTTATTCTTTGAACAAAAAATGAATTCAAAGTGAAATTTTCAACCTAACTTATTAAAACATAAACAATATGGACACTCAATTTTGGTTAGATAAAGCCGACTCACTGTTTCATCAGATTTTTATGATTGTAATGGGTGGCCTAGGCGGAATAGCTTATTTATTTGGAACAACGTATGATGTGGTAAACATATTAGTTTATTATATTCTGATTCCTGCATCTTGGATTTTTCTGATAAGCTTAAAGACTGACAAAAGAATTAATTTCATTTCGCTTGGCCTTATCATTGTATTCGTATTTTTAACCAGATCTGATTGCGACTATATCTTTCAAAAAAGTGTAGATTTCCTAAACTGGTCTGCTAGTATTTTTGGCTCAAACTATATCGATATTTCAGTGTATATTTGTGTTTTAGTGGTTGGAGTAATATATTTAATACTGATACCCTTAACGCTAAGTAAACGAATATCAGCGATTATTTTAATCACTTCTACTGTATTGCTTGGACTCTATATGGTTTTCATTTATCCAAACTTCAAGAGTATATTAGAACTTGGGCTACAAAAAATGAATATTGTATAACCTACTCTTTATGCGACTTGGAGTTTTAAATAATATCTCTGATCTTTATCTATAATCATTCTAAATTAGCCTAATTTTACTTAGTGTATTTTTTACACACCCTGCTTCCTGCTTGACTTTTGAAAAGTTTGATGTAAAAATATTATAAAAATTAAAAAATACTGTTTTTTATTCTCATTTCTATTAATTATTTTAGCACTTATAAATCATAGTGTATAAACAACACTAAGGGTGGTGTGTAATTGTAATAGGGAAATGAGTAGTTGTGGTAAAAGAGTTTTAAATGATATTGTATCAGTTGATTGTGTGATATTCGGTTTCGATTTTACACAGTTAAATGTACTTCTTGTGGATAGGGTGCTAACAGACGATGTGACTGGCAAGGAGATATTCAACGACCTCACGTTAGCAGGAAACCACATCTATCAGGATGAAGATCTTGACGATGCAGCTGCCCGTATTTTGTTCGACCTAACAGGTCTTAAAAATATTTATCTGGAGCAGTTCCGAACCTTTGGAGCACCAAACCGCATTAGTCGTCCCAACGACCGATTATGGCTAAAGCACAATGGACGCAATCCCGACAGCAGAATTATAACTATTGGTTATTACTCGCTGCTGGGAATAGACAAGGTAACTCTCGAGTGGAAAGGAAGGAATGTGAAGTGGGTGCCTGTATCTGAAATTACCGACCTTGCATTCGACCATTTTGAAATACTGAAAACTGCACTAACGGTATTGCGCACGAAGTTGCTACGTGAACCTGTTGGTTTTGAGTTGCTTCCACCAAAATTTACGCTGTCGCAGTTGCAACGATTGTATGAGATTATTCTGGGCGAGGAGATGGATAAGCGCAATTTCAGAAAGAAAATATCCAGAATGAACTATCTTATTCCTTTGGAAGAGAAGCAGAAAGGTGTGCCACATAAGCCTGCGCGCCTCTATGAATTCGATAAGGAGTTATACAAAAAAACGCGTGAAGACATAATGAATTTTTCAATCTAAATAAATCAACCGGATGAATCTACTGCAAAAAATCTCAGTGCGCGAAAAGATAGGTTATGCCCTTGGCGATGCTGCAGCCAACATAGCGTGGCGCGGTATTACCACATTCCTGTTCATATTTTATACCGATGTGTTTGGTATCAATCCGGCAGCAGTGGGTTTGCTGATGCTTATTGCCCGTTTTAGTGATGGGGTGAGCGATGTGGTGATGGGTGTTATCGGTGACCGTACTAATTCGAAATATGGGAAATTCCGTCCTTGGATACTCTGGACTGCTATACCAATGGGAGCTGTGCTGTCGTTGCTATTTACCGCACCAGAACTAAGCGATACCGGTAAAATTATATATGCCTACACAACTTATATAATATTCACACTGGTTTATACTGCCAATAATATACCTTATGGTGCGTTGATGGCGGTGATGTCGGGCGACGATAAAGAGCGTGCCAGCCTTGGTTCATACCGTATGGTGGGGGCTTTTGCAGGTGGTATGGTTGTGCAGGGTGCACTGCTATTTCTGGTTGTATATTTCGGTAATATCAACCCTGATGTGAAGGTTAATCTACTGGATGTTGATAAATATGAGGTTACTGTTTCTGCATCTAAGAGTGTGGAAAATGTTAATATTAAAACCAAAAACGGAATTGCACTTTTCACTAGTGTTAATAATGACGGCCAGATAGCCGAAAATAGTGCTACAAAGGGAAAAAGCTTCTCGATGGAGGCTGGTAAAAACTACACTTTCATTGTTGATGGAGAGACAGGACTTACTGAATCTAGCATCGTTGTTATTGATCAGAAACGTGGATACAGTAACGCTATATATCTGCTTTCGGTGATTCTTACAATTGCCTTATTTATAACTTTTTATACTACCAGGGAGCGAATTAAACCGTTGAGTACCCAGGAGAGCAATCTGAAAAAAGATTTTATCGACCTTGTAAAAAATAAGCCATGGATAATACTACTGTTCATTGGGTTGCTGTTCCAAATTTATAACTCAATTAAACAGGGAATAGTAGTGATATATTTTACACACTACATTCATAATCAATTGCTTGCAGCTTCGTATATGGTTGCGTTAATGATAGCCTCTATTGGTGGTGCTATGGTAACATCATCATTATCATGCAGATATGGTAAACGTAATCTTTTCATATACGCATTTATCTTCTCGGGGGGTGTTAACGCTTTGTTTGCTCTGTGTGGCCCCGATGATATTAAAAGCATATTCACCATAGGAGTTTTATCCGAATTTGGGGCAGCTATATTCCCAACCCTCTTCTTTGCAATGCTGGGCGACGTGGCCGACTACTCGGAATACGTTAACGGACGCCGAGCCACCGGGTTAATCTATTCGGCAGGGTCGTTCTCTACCAAATTTGGAGGCGGCATAGCAGGTGCAATTACGGGAATGGTGCTGGCTGCTTTCCATTACGATGGTCAGAACTCCGAAGCGATAGCAGGCGCAGTGCCGGGAATAGTTATGCTGATGAGTTGGATACCGGCAATAGTGGCTGTTCTTGGTGCTGTACTAATGACTGCATACCCGCTTAATATGCATAAAATGAGCGAGATAACTGCTGAGTTAAACAGACGTCGTGAGGCTGATGTTGCATCAATGGGAGAAAAATAAGAACCAAAAATACACATTAATACAACACTTATGAAATACGGTTTCTTTGATGATGAAAAGCGAGAGTATGTGATTGATAATCCACAGACTCCATGGCCTTGGATAAACTATCTGGGTAATGAGGACTTCTTTTCATTGATATCAAACAGTGCAGGCGGCTACTCTTTTTATAAGGATGCCAAGTTTAGACGACTCACCCGTTACAGGTACAATAATGTGCCGATGGATAATGGTGGACGGTACTTTTACATTAATGATAATGGCACTTTATGGTCGCCGGGCTGGAAACCGGTGAAGACGCCGCTCGATAAGTATGAGTGTCGCCACGGATTGAGCTATAGCCGTATCACAGGAGCTAAAAATGGCATTGAGGCAGAGGTTCTGTTCTTTGTGCCGCTTAAGTCATGGTGCGAAGTGCAGAAGATGAAACTCACCAATACATCAGCCCAAACAAAAAGGATTAAGCTGTTCTCTTTCCTTGAGTGGTGCCTGTGGAATGCCGAGGATGACCAGAATAACCTTCAGCGTAACCTAAATACGGGTGAAGTTGAGATTGATGGCTCTACTCTTTACCATAAAACTGAATATAAGGAGCGACGTAATCATTATGCATTCTATCATGTAAATGCGCCAATTCAGGGTTTTGATACTGATAGAGAGAGCTTTGTGGGGTTATATAATGGATTTGATGCTCCCCAGGCAGTTGTTGAGGGTGCGCCGCGCAACTCGCACGCCCACGGATGGTCGCCCATAGCCTCGCATTATCTTGATGTTGAACTCAAAGCTGGTGAAACTAAGGAGTTGGTGTTCATATTGGGCTATGTGGAGAATGAGGATGACCGTAAATGGGAGTCGAAAGGTGTGATTAATAAAACTAAAGCAAAAGAGGCAATAGCCCGCTTTGATACGGTTGCCAAAGTTGATGCCGCATTTGATGAGCTTAAGTCATACTGGGATAACCTGTTGAGTGTGTATATGGTGAAGACCGACGATGATAAACTGAACCGAATGGTTAATATTTGGAATCAGTATCAGTGTATGGTAACTTTCAATATGTCGCGTTCGGCATCATTCTTTGAGGTTGGCATTGGTCGTGGCATGGGCTTCCGCGATAGTAATCAGGATCTTATAGGTTTTGTGCATCAGATTCCTGAGCGTGCCCGCGAACGAATTATCGATATTGCTTCCACACAGTTTGATGATGGTGGTGCCTATCATCAATATCAACCATTGACAAAACGTGGCAATAATGCTATTGGTGGTAATTTTAATGACGATCCGCTTTGGCTGATTCTCTCAACAACCGATTATATCAAGGAAACAGGCGATTTTGCACTGCTTGACGAGTTGGTTCCATTTGATAATGATGAGAATAATAAAGCATCACATTTCGACCACTTAAAATTATCTTTTTATCATGTAGTAAACAATTTAGGGCCTCATAATCTGCCACTTATAGGGCGTGCCGATTGGAATGACTGCCTAAATCTTAACTGCTTCTCATCCAACCCCAACGAGTCGTTTCAAACCACCGAAAACCAGTCGGGGCGTACAGCTGAGTCGCTTATGATAGCCGGGCTGTTTGTAGTTTATGGTCGTGAGTTTGTACAGCTTTGCCGCAAAATAGGCCGTAATGAAGATGCTGATGCTGCCCAAGTGCATGTTGACAATATGGTGGAAGCCGTGAAGCAGCATGGATGGGATGGCGAGTGGTATCTGCGTGCATATGACTATTTTGGCAAGAAAGTGGGCAGTAACGAGAATGAAGAGGGTAAAATATTCATCGAATCGCAGGGGTGGTGCTCAATGGCCGAGATAGGAAAGGATGAAGGCCTTGTGAAAAAAGCACTCGACTCGGTAAAGGAGCGTCTGGACTGCGAATATGGCATAGTGCTTAACAATCCGGCATTCACGAAATACTATATCGAGTATGGCGAAATTTCCACCTATCCTGCAGGTTATAAGGAGAATGCAGGTATATTCTGCCACAATAATCCGTGGATAATGATAGGCGAAACTATGATAGGACGGGGCGACAGAGCCTGGGAGTACTATCAGAAAATATGCCCAGCTTACCTTGAGGATATCAGTGAGTTGCATCGCACCGAGCCTTATGTCTATTCGCAGATGATAGCAGGAAAAGATGCTTTTAAACCCGGCGAGGCTAAAAACTCATGGCTCACAGGTACTGCATCGTGGAACTTCTATGCTATATCGAGATATATTTTAGGTGTCAAACCCCAATATGACGGATTGATGATAGATCCTTGTATTCCAGAGGATTGGAAAGGCTTTGAGGTTGTAAGAAAGTTTAGAGCAACTACTTATAACATAAAAATATCTAATCCATCAAATGTATCTAAAGGAGTAAAAGAGATTATTGTTGATGGTAAAAAGATTGACGGAAATGTTATACCAATTATGAAAAATAGTGAATGTAATGTTGATGTCGTAATGGGTTAAGTGATTTTAAATCAAAACTTCATATGATGAAAAATATTATTATTAGATTATTATCATTTTTTATATTATCACTTTTTGGTTGCGAGCAAAATGATTCGCAACCAAAAATGATTTATAATCAAGTTGGTTATTTCACAAACGGCCCAAAAGTTTTATATGTAGCACCAGAAATAAAAAATGTTGCTTTTTATGATGCTGATGGTCAGTTAGTTTTAAATGTTATTCCCGAAGATGCCAAATATTGGGATTTTAGCGATAATTCTGTTAAAAAAGTTGATTTCTATAAAATCTCAGATAATGGGATTTATAATGTTCGTTTGAATAATGTACTTCATACGTCAATAAAAATCAGTGAAAATCCTGCTTTAGAAATAAATAAAGCTTCGTTAAAGGCTTTTTATTACAATCGATCAGGAACAGAAATAACAGAAGAATTTGGTGGCAAATTTGCTCGTGATGCAGGTCATCCTGATACTATTGTTTATGTTCACTCATCGGCTGCAACAGAAGATAGACCCGAAAATACGATTCTTAGCCTACCCAAAGGTTGGTATGATGCCGGTGATTACAATAAATATATTGTAAACAGTGGAATTACTACCTACACTTTGTTTAGAGCACTAGAAGATTTTGCCGATTATTACTCTTGTATGTCAATTGGTATGCCTGATGTTCAAGAAAATGTTCCAGAAATATTGACTGAAATTCTATATAATCTTGATTGGTTTATCTCAATGCAAGACCCCAATGATGGTGGTGTTTACCATAAACTTACTACCAAAAACTTTGAGAGAATGGTAATGCCAAAATATGCTACAAGCGACAGATATGTAGTTGTAAAATCAACATCAGCGGCATTAAATTATGCAGCACTTGTAGCTCATGCAGTGGGCGCATTAAAGCCATATAATAATTATCTAAATTATGATTTAGACCAATTATTAAGTAAGGCAGTTAATGCTTGGAATTGGGCTATTATAAATCCAGCCAGATTTTACACTCAGCCAAATGATATAAAAACTGGTGCTTATGGAGATAAATATCTTGGTGATGAATGGTTTTGGGCTGCATCTGAACTCTATTTAGCAACTGATGATGAATCGTATTTAGATATAGCAAAACAGAATTACTCAAAATTAGATATACCAACTTGGAGTAATGTGGGTACTTTAGGTGTAATTTCGCTGTTAGACAAAAAGTATAGTTGTGATGAGGAGTGGTTTATTAAACTAAAAAACGATTATGAAAAATTAATAGATGAACTCGTAACACTATCACAAGCATCAGCCTACGGAGTAAGTATAAATAATTTTGTGTGGGGTAGCAATTCGCAAGTTGCCAATGAAGGAATGTTGAAACTGTTTGCATTTAAACATACTAAAAATGAAGATTATTTGGTTTCTGCACTGTCCGATTTAGATTATATTTTAGGTAGAAATGCAACTGGTTATTGCTTTGTAACAGGTTTTGGTAACCAACAAGTTATGAATATTCATCATCGGCCATCATCAGCTGATGAAATTGATGAACCAGTTCCTGGATTTTTGGTAGGTGGACCCAATACAGATGTTTTTTCTGATTGCCCAGGAGCAAAAAGGAGTAAAAAACCAGCACTATCTTTTGTTGATTTAGAATGTAGTTATTCGACCAATGAGGTAGCAATAAATTGGAACGCACCATTAGTTTATCTTTCAGGAGGAATTAGTGCTAATTTATTGCATATCAGTGATATCTACTTTCATTCCCTCTTTTAGTTTCGATG
>CAZWOA010000034.1:0-32205 GCA_964635545.1 uncultured Marinilabiliaceae bacterium | reverse complement strand
CCACAGGCTTCAGCCCGTGGGAAGTGCCCCCAGCCAACGCTTCAATATCTATTGATGATTGAAGGATGGCTTACAATCATAAAAAATCGTCAAAATAACGAATAATCTTATCTATAAGATGTACCCTATCGGCGCCTAATACATTATGCTCATGACCGGGATATACAAAATAATCGACCTGCACCCTATTTTTAACTGCCTCTTGCAGAAAGCGAAGTGAATGCTGCATAACCACCACCGGGTCTTCATCACCATGAATAAGCATAAGACGACCCTTCAAATCCGTAACATAATTGCACAAGTTATTTTGTTTATATCCTTCCACATTATCATCCGGATGATCCATGTAACGCTCACCATACATTATTTCATACATTTTCCAGTCGATTACAGGTCCACCTGCCACACCCACTTTAAACACATCATTATGCCTAAGCATCAGCGATGTAGTCATAAATCCGCCATAACTCCAGCCGTTCACCCCTATCCTATCGGCATCTACATAAGGCAAAGTTTTCAGATATTTAATACCCTCCATCTGGTCGGCCATTTCACACTCTCCAAGTTGGCGATGAATAGCCTGTTCAAACTCTTTGCCATGCCCATCAGTTCCGCGGTTATCCATTGTAAACACAATATAGCCCTTTTGAGCCAGCATCAGAAACCATGTTTGTGCACCGCCAAGCCAACTATTGGTAACCATTTGCGAATGAGGCCCTCCGTAAACATACACAAATACCGGATATTTTTTTGAAGCATCAAAATCAACCGGAAGAATTACACGCCCCGTGAGAGTATATCTGGAGTCGGCACTTTTTATGTCAACCATTTTAATCAAGGGCATGTTATATTCAGTATAAGGATTTTTAGAGTCAACCACCACATACCCTGTACCTTTAGTTGTATTGGTCAATGTGCTGCGGGCAGGCACATCCATCGATGTGTAATTATCCATCCACATGGTTTTATTACTGCTAAAGACGGCTCTGTGAGTACCGGCTCCTTTACTAAGTTGCTTCATATCACCACTTTTCACCGACACGGAGTAGATATGTCTCTCGAGATATCCCTGAGCTGTGGATTGGATATATAAATTCTTTTCTGATGAATCAAAACCATAGAACTGAGTAACATTCCAATTACCTTTGGTTAGTTGCTTCACAAGTTTTCCTTGCAAGTCGTAGAGATAGAGATGGTTATATCCATCACGCTTGCTTTGCCACACAAATTGCTCTTTATTTTTCGACAGGAAAAAAGGAGGGTTACTTGGCTCAACCCATTTTTCGTCACTCTCTTCAAACATAGTTTTAACAAATTCACCCGATACTGCATCATACATATTGAGTTTCATATGGTCCTGCCCACGATTGATTTCGGCCACAAGGATATGCTTTTCATCGGGAGTCCATGCAATATTGGTAAAGAAACGATCTACGGGAGCACCCGTTTTCAGATATATTGTTTTATCACTTTTTACATCATACACTCCCACCTGCACATGATGGCTCTCCAGCCCAGCCATAGGATATTTCACAGGTTTGGGAGTTGCTATGCGCGTGCTTATATCCACAATAGGATAATCATTCACCATCGACTCATCCATAAAGTAGAATGCCAGTTTTGAAGCATTGGGCGACCAGAATGTACCTTTATTTATACCGAACTCATCACGATGCACAGTTTTGCCATACACATGTCCCGGTATATCATCACCTGCCACCTTTATGGCATCCTTTCCTGCCAGTGATACATATAGATTATTATCAACCACATATGCTGCAGCACTTTGCAACGGCATTAAATCGATGCCGGAAGCCTTTTGATGCAGTGCAATTTCATTATCGACACTTTTTGATTTAAGATTTACTTTAAAAAAACTATTATCTGATCTAACCCACAATTGGGTTGACGACAGCCATGACACCGGGATTACTCTTCCGGGAGATTTTTTAACATGGCTAGCTACCACATTGGTAATGGCAGCTAAGTTGGTATGTGGAATTTTCGACACACCATTAAGCACATAAAAAGTATCGGCACTAGTTTGCATATAATACTCACCATCGAGGGTAAAGTTACCATACGCCTGCCTGGGATAGAACTTATACATGTTCTTACCACCCGGAACCACATCGTCGAGAGTAAAACTTTTCTGGGCATATAAATTTACCGCAGAAAGTATAATAAACAGAGCAAAAAATCGTTTAACTACCATTATATACTAAATTTTAGATGATTATCCTATGGTCATTAATAAATAAAAATGATTAAATTTTGATATTATATAGTATAATTATATCTTAGTTTAATCATTTTATTAAATTTGCATTGTGAAATTACACTATTTTGTGTAAAAGTAATAAAGATATTAAAAAAACGATTCTAAACAGACACGATAATTAACCTTGATATGAAGAAAAGAATTGCTTTACTCGGCTTGGCACTAGGTTTATCAATAGTGGCTCCATTTACCACCAACTCTCAAGAAGAGGTAATAGAGATAAATTGCAAAGAGTATTTCAAAACACCATTTATCGCTTCCACCAAGTCGTTTAAGGCACTACTTACAGGCCATGAAATTGCAGAGTTTCACACATCCTTCTTTGCCGGCAACACATATAGAGTTGTAGCCTGCTCACCGGGTGAGAGTAACATTGTATTTTCGGTATATGATAAGGAGCGCAACCTGATTTTCTCTAATAAGAATCACAACCTATCGTCATATTGGGATTTCAACGTAATGGGATCTCTTGACTGCATAATAGAGGCACAGCTCGATCCTGAAAAATCGGCATCGGGCATGGCGATAATAATGGTGGGGTTCAAATCAAACATTAATTAACAGCATATACCTTTTTAACAAGGGAGGTGCCCATTTATGAGCGAAAGAATACTTAGAGCACTTATTCAGCTTTTTGCATTTGTCACATTACCGGGCAAAGAGGGCGAGGCAAGAAGAAAAATAGTTCAATCTTTTCTTAGCCAGCACCTTAACCAGCAACTCACAAGCGAGTATCTTGAGTTATACGACACCGTATATAACGAGCATATTGCCAAGTTCGAAAGAAGTATGCATCCGGACAAAAGGCGTTCGGCGGTGTCGGTAAAAATTCTCAAAATAACAAGCGAAATAAATAAAGAACTCTCCTACTACCAAAAGCTGATTGTAACAATCCAGCTTTTTGAGTTTTTAAATATTAGTGGCAGCATATCCGATATTGAGCAAGAGTTTATAGACACTGTTGCAATTGCATTCAATATAAACTCAAAAGAGTTCTCAATTATAAGCAACTTTGTGCTTAATAAAGAGGATCTTAATGGCAACATTATCATAAGCGGAAATCCCTTAGCCAACACAAAAAGCAAAAAACATATACATTGGGACAATTTCGATGGAGAAATTCATTTTATCCATATAGAATCTGTTAACCTATTTATATTTAAGTATAAAGGGCTGTCCGATTTATTAATGAACGGACAGTTACTTATTCCCGATCACACCTATATAATGAATCCGGGCAGCACCTTAAGATACAAAAAAGGGATGCCGGTTTATTATAGTGATATCCTGAGCAAAGTTACCAGCTCACAAATAGCAGCTCCCATAACACTTAGGGCAGAGGATATTACCTATCACTTCAACAAAAAGACCATTGGTCTTCAGCCATTCTCCTTTGAGTCGCGATCGGGACAACTAGTTGGAATAATGGGCGCCAGCGGGTCAGGCAAAAGCACGCTCATCAATGTATTGTCGGGTATGGCTCAGCCTTCATCGGGCACACTCACAATAAATTGCACCGATATATACGAAAATCCCAACAAGATAAAAGGATTGATGGGCTACGTATCGCAGGATGATGTTCTTATTGAAGATCTTACCGTGTATGATAATCTTTATTACAGTGCCAAACTATGTTTTAACAATCTCACATCATTCCAGCTAAACCGCAAAGTGATGAAGATACTTCGTTCACTGGGTCTCTACTCCATTCGCAATATGCGTGTGGGCAGTCCACTGAACAAGAAGATAAGTGGAGGGCAACGTAAAAGATTGAATATAGGTCTGGAACTCATTCGAGAGCCCTCTATTCTATTTCTTGATGAACCTACATCAGGATTATCATCACACGACTCAGAAAACATAGTCGATTTACTTAAAGAGCTCACCACCAAGGGTAAACTCGTTTATGTGGTGATACACCAGCCATCATCCGATATATTTAAGATGTTCGATCAACTTTTGATACTCGATACCGGTGGTTATCTTATATATGATGGCAATCCGGTGGAGAGTTTAAGTTATTTTAAATCGAGCATTAACCTGGCCAACAGAGGTGAAAACTCATGCCACACCTGCGGAAACGTAAATGTGGAGCAGATACTTAATATTGTAAGCACATCAGTGGTTGACGAATATGGCAACTTCACTCAAATGCGCAAAGTATCGCCCACAGAATGGTATAACAAATATAAACGTAGCAAAGAAAACGATAAACATATTGGGGCTAAAGATAAAAGCCGCAACAAAGCCCCATTACCAAATATAAACTTCAAAATACCGGGAAGGGTAAAGCAGCTTCTTATCTTTTTTAGGCGCGATTTAAAGTCAAAACTGGCCAACAAGCAGTATATATTTATAAATCTAATGGAGACACCTATTTTGGCAATAATTCTTGCCAGCTTAATAAGGTTCTTCAATATAGACCCGTCTAACACAACCGGTTACACCTACTCTGACAACCCCAACGTGACCATATATATTATTATTTCGGTAATAATTGCCTATTTCGTTGGACTGACCCTAAGTAGCGAAGAGATAGTAAATGACCGTAAGATATTAAAGCGGGAGGCATTTCTTAATTTGAGCCGCTTGAGCTACCTATTGTCAAAAACTTTTTTGCTATCGATAATCATTGCTATTCAAACTCTCATATTTGTATTTATAGGCAACTCCATACTTAAGATTGAGAATATGAACCTAGCCTATTGGGGAATTCTATTCAGCACCGCAGTATCGGCCTCACTACTGGGATTAAATCTTTCCGACGCATTACGAAAAACGGTTAACATATATATTATAATACCTTTTTTGGTAATTCCCCAACTCATTTTAAGTGGTGTATTTGTAAGTTTCGATAGGCTTAACCCATATTTAAGTAACGTAAAAGGAGTGCCCTGGTATGGCGAGATAATTGTAGCCCGCTGGGCTTTTGAGGCTGTTGCCACACATCAATATATCAACAACCGATACGAAAGGGAGTTCTACATATACGATAAAGCAAAGAGTCAGGCTACCTATCTCAAAGATTTTTGGGTTCCTGCTATGTCATCTCACCTTGAGAAGGCAAATAAAAGCAGTTCAAGCTACAGCCTCAATATTGGTACATTAACCAACTCACTGGAGTTGCTTAGAAACGAAATAGGCGATAAAAGCAAGCATTTTGCCACATTAGAGACTCCGCCATTACAACTTATTACCGTTCCTGGTTATAGCGACACATCATATATAGCTATAAAACAATATCTTAACGATGTAAAACAGTTATGCATAATAAGATACAATAAGGCTGATGAACTTCAAGAGAGCAAACGAAGGCATATACTGGAACAGAACACCGACACAGCCTTTACATTGGGAGTATTGAAGGAAAAGTACCAGAACGATGACTTAGAACAATTTATGCGTAACAATAGTGCTCTATTCAGCAATAAAATATTGGAGTATGACAACCGTCTATGGCAGAAGATTGACCCCATCTTTCAAGATCCACAGCCCGGTATATTTTCGGCGCACCTGCTGGCTCCTTATAAAAAAGTTGGTAATTTAGAGTTTACAACCTATATCTACAACAATATTATCATATGGTGTTACAGCATCATATTATTTGTGCTGCTCTATTTCGGCATATTCTCCAAATTGCTTAATGCAGGTAAAATAGCGCAATACTCTATACGCCGTAAATCGCGCCACTTGCGAAAGAAACTATATAAAACAGAAGAGGGATGATTGAAATTCATCAATCATCCCCAATATTTTCATAATTCCACCGAAGATATAATATTATTACTCTTCAATTTCAATCATGGTAAAAGGCACATTTATAATAGACTGATAGTCCTCTCCTGCCTCAAACATATCCTCATCATCTTCTTCGTAAAACCAGTTAATCTGCACTTGGGTACCTTTACGATACATAGTCTCTAGTTTTTTGAATATATCCAATATACATTTGGAGCTACTCGTATTAAAGTACTCCAGCTGTACATTAACATCAGTTTGTTGCCCTCCGGTGGTTGTAAAATTCTCGAGCCAATCTATTAACGGCTTATAAAACTCCACCGAATTTTCGGGTATCGAACGTCCTTTAATCTCAATTACACCTTTCTCACCATCCATTTTAATATAAGGTGTTTTGGGGCTTCCTTCTCTTATAATTGTCTCCATAAACTATACTTTTCTATCAGCAAATATAAACATCAAGTGCGAAAAAAACCAGGTCATTGGAATATGGGTAGAAATAGTACTCAAGCTTATTACCTGCTTTACGCACTATATCAAGCATTCCAAGTCCACCGCCGCCTTTCACCGAAATTTCGTTATTATTGAGTATATCTCTATATAACATTCTCAGTTCAATTTCGCTAAGTGAATTCACCTGATCGATTCTATCTTTAATTTGGGTAACTTGTTCACTTCTAATAAAATTACCTGTAGATATGCGGTACGAAGTCTTCTCCTTGCTAAGAATAACAGCGCCAAAGCTATCATTCCCAACGGTTTCGCTAAGTGCCGGCAAGCTATCTATATGGTGATACATATTCTGAAGGCATTCAACAAAGACGTTAAACACCTTCTTACGGATTTGGTTAGTTTCTTGCTTTAGATTTAGTTGGCTCTCCATTTCTTCAAGTGCCTTATCAATTACATCACTTGTAATTGAACCACTATACTCTAAAACTACCTCACCTACTTTCTTATCGGCATACCACTTGTTCAAACTAAAAGCCATTTAATGAAATATGGTAAGTATTCACCACAAATATATAACTTTTAAATATAATAAATAATTTTTCCTCAATATTTTATTTTATTATATCCCCATACCGTCCACAAGCTCCTGTTCTTTAATTTTCGACTGCACTATTTTAGAGTTGGCTGGCACATCGGATGTTATCCACACGTTACCACCAATTACCGAATTGGCACCTATGGTTACTCTACCCAGAATGGTGGCCTGAGCATATATTATCACATTATCTTCGATAATTGGGTGGCGCGGAATACCTTTTATGGGGTTGCCATCACTATCGAGAGGAAAACTTTTGGCACCTAAGGTAACACCCTGATATAGCTTAACATTGTTGCCTATTATTGATGTGGCTCCTACTACTACACCTGTGCCATGATCAATAGTGAAATTCTCACCTATTTCGGCTCTCGGGTGTATATCTATTCCGGTTTCGGAGTGTGCCATCTCGGTAATTACACGAGGTATAACAGGCACCTTTTTTATAAATAGAAAATGGGCAATACGATAGTTTACTATAGCCTTTACCGCCGGATAGGCAAATATTACCTCTCCGGTGGATGATGCGGCCGGATCGCCGATATATGCTGCATTTACATCGCCTGTAAGTTGGCGTCGTAGTTCGGGAAGATTAGACACAAACTCGGCTGCTATTTCATCTGCTTCGCGTTTACGGGCTGCCAAGTCGGCCTTTTCATTATCTCGACATGCAAAACAAAGGCCTGCAAATATCTCACCTCTAAGCAGGTTAAATAGCTTTTCTACATACACTCCCATGTGATAATGAATGGTATCGGGGCGTATGCTATTACCTCCAAAATATCCGGGAAATACTATTTCGCGACACAGTTCAACAATCTGGGCAAGCCTCTCGGATGATGGCATGGGAAGTTCCGGAGATTGACTGTGGCATACCGAACGGTACGAACTCTCACTGGCTAGTTGAGATACTGCCTTACTTATTTGAAAATAAAAATCAGGTTGGTTATTATTTGACATTATTAAAATTTTTGAATCTTAAAAACTGCTCAATACCTTTAACGCTATTGAGTTCTCTTTGTTCACCATTGCCCCTCACTATATAGTAAGGGATACTGTAATATTCCAGCTCTTTTTTATAGAGATGAAATAAATAGTTACGCATAACGCTATCACCATTTTCTCGGAGTGGATCATCCTCCCACGGCACATCGGGGGCAAGCAACAGCACAAAATCGATGCGGCTGTTCAATATTGCATCATCAATCCACGAAGGCACATCATTATACACCACCTGAAACCATACCTTTGTGATAATCAGGTATGTATCTATAAAAACAAAGGTATTACTATGATTTTCTTTATAATTATTATATAACATATATTGCATTCGTGCTATATGCTCCACATCCTGATAGGTATAACTACGCTGTAAATGCTCAAGATAGGTGCGCCCGTACTCAGGCTCCCATACACCCGAGAAGTGCTTGGCAAGCGATATGCACATAGTGGTTTTACCCACCGACTCGGGACCTGTAAGCACAACTATCATTGCGCAGTATTTATATCCATGCTCCTCTTCCAACTGTAATATCCCACTATGGCTGCTATGGTGTAGATAGCAAATAGTAAAGAAGTGATCCACAGCTCTTTATATATATACATGCCTGCCGAGAGGGCATCAATAAAAATCCATATAAGCCAGTTTTCCAAATACTTGCGTGCTACCATCCAGGTGGCAACTATTGCTGTCGATGTGGTGAGTGCATCAAGATAGGGCAAAGATGACTCGGCAACACCAAGCTGTGCAGGCAGATATAGTAGAATAGCTAATATAGCGCCATAAATAACCGCATGAACAGCAAACAATTTACCCCATAACATTGGCCTTACGTGCTTAACCGGCAACAGACTCTTACTTTGAGTTAACCCTCCCTTAAGCCATACCATCCAACCATACACACTTATAATGAGGTAGTAAACCTGCAAACCCATATCGGCATATAGTGCTGCATTGGCATATACCCAAATATATAATGTTGATGTAGCTATGCCACATATCCACATCCAAATATTCTGCCTAATGGAGAAAAAAAGATATATAACAGCAGCAGCAAAACCGGCAAGTTCAATCCAGTTGGCAATAAAAAATTCTGTAATCTGGCTCATTTCAGCAGTCGTTCGTACTCTTTAGTTGTTTTCAGCAGATTTACTCCCCTGTTGAAGATATCGGTCTCGGGATTTACTACCCTATAAAAATCAGAATCGGTGTATAACCTGCGGGCAATATAGGCTTTTAACTGGAGCATAAGATATTTTTCCGACTCAAGTTCCTCCTTAGTGCACACCACATTATCCGATTTTGCTTCATTAATCATGCTACTGAATGCATCATCAGAAATAGCGAAGTACTTTGTAAATGCTCTATAATTACCATATTCTGATAGCTGAGCCTTCATTGTCTCCATAATGCTAATGGTAAATCGCTGCACCAACCCTCGTCTCACTATATCCTGCATCAATGGGCTCATACGGGTAGTATCGAGCGATACAAACAGGTCGGGATAGATACCTCCGCCACCATATACAACACGCTCACTGAGCATAGTTCTGTAAATATGGTCATCATTAACCGGAATACTATCACTATTCACCAGTTCACCTGTCTCTAATCTATGCAAAATCTCATTTTTATATTGACTGGCACCATTTTCATAACTTTTCTGAATGCATCGGCCCGACGGGGTATAATATTTGGCAGTTGTAAGCCTAATTTCCGACTCATCAGGAAGTTTTATAGGCCTCTGCACCAAGCCTTTGCCAAAACTACGGCGACCAATAATCACACCTCTGTCCCAATCCTGAATAGCACCTGCCACAATTTCGCTTGCCGATGCCGAACCCTCATCAATAAGTATCACAAGAGGTCCCTTTTCAAACAACCCTTTGGATGATGCTTTAAACTCCATCAGCGGACTTGCGTTACCTTTGGTATATACAATCATCTTTTTATTGTCGATAAGCTCATCGGCAATATCAAATGCTGCCTTCAGATAACCACCTCCATTGCCCCGAAGGTCAATTATAAGGCTCTTCATCCCTTCAGATTTCAGTGATTTAAGAGCTTTAACAAACTCATCGTGTGTTTGCGCCCCAAATCGGCTTATCTTAATATAACCTATCTTATTATCAACCATATAGGAGGCATCCACGCTATAGATTGGAATTTTATCGCGCTTAATTTTAAAAACTAACGATTTGGGTTCACCCCTCCTAACTACCTCTAAATCAACCCTAGAGCCTCGTTTGCCTCGCAGCATTTTAAACACATCGCTATTTTTAAGGCCTATGCCGGCAATGTTTTTTTCATCTATGCTGATGATTCTGTCATTGGCCAATAGACCCACCTTTTCACTGGGGCCGTTGGCAATAACCGATGCCACCACCAGAGAATCCTGAATTATTGCAAATTCGATACCTATACCATCGAAACTCCCCTGAAGAGGCTCATCGAGTGCCTTTAGCTCCTGTGCCGACACATATGACGAGTGAGGGTCGAGCTGCTGCAACATAGACGTTATGGCAGTCTCGGCAAGTTTGGACGAGTTTACGGTATCTACATACATTGTATTTATTATCTGCCATGCCACCTGCACTTTATGAAGCTCTTTGGATGCGGCTACCTGAGCATGGGAAACTGAATAATAACCCAGAGAGACAACAACTATAGCGATTAGTTTTAAAATTCTCATACAGTATTGATTGTTTTTCAATAGGTTGCAGAACTATATCCAACAACAAATTAATTCTTAAAAAAATGAACCAACGAATCTAACAATATAGTTATTCACGTCAAAATATTTTAATAAAAAAGCCGGGCAAAGCCGGCTTAAAAAATCATTCCCACTCGATAGTTGCCGGTGGTTTTGATGAAATATCGTAAACAACCCTATTTACGCCCTTCACCTTATTAATAATATCGTTAGATAACTTGGCAAGGAACTCATAAGGCAGATGCACCCAATCGGCAGTCATACCGTCGGTTGAGTTTACAGCCCTTAGAGCCACTACACGCTCGTAGGTACGCTCATCGCCCATCACACCTACCGATTGTATGGGCAGCAACATTGCTCCTGCCTGCCACACCTGATCGTACAATCCGGCATCTTTAAGGCTCTGAATGAATATATGGTCAACCTCCTGAAGTATTGCCACTTTCTCGGCGGTAATATCACCAAGTATGCGAATTGCCAATCCGGGACCGGGGAATGGGTGACGACCCAGAATAGCAGGGCTGATGTTAAGCGCCGCTCCTACCCTACGCACCTCATCTTTAAACAGAAGACGCAATGGCTCCACAATTTTAAGATTCATCCTTTCGGGCAGTCCGCCCACGTTATGGTGCGATTTAATGGTAACAGATGGTCCGTTAACCGATATCGACTCTATAACATCAGGATAGATTGTACCCTGTCCGAGCCATTTCACACCCTCGAGTTTATGGGCCTCGGCATCGAACACCTCTATAAATACTCGACCTATAATTTTGCGTTTAGTTTCGGGGTCGGATACACCGGCCAATTCACCAAGGAATTTAGCACTGGCATCAACACCTATCACACTAAGCCCCATGTGTTTATATGAATCGAGCACGCTGGCATATTCATTTTTACGAAGTAATCCGGTATCAACAAATATACAAGTGAGGTTGGCACCAATGGCTTTATGTAAAAGCACAGCAGCCACAGAGCTATCTACACCGCCCGAAAGGCCAAGCACCACTTTATCGTTGCCAATCTGGCTCTTAAGCTGTGCTACAGAGGCCTCAACGTATGAGTCGGCTGTCCAGTTCTGCTTACATCCGCATATATCAACTACAAAATTCTTCAATATTTTGGCACCTTCGGTAGAGTGGTACACCTCGGGGTGAAACTGAATACCGTAGGTAGTTTCATTCGCAACTTTAAAACCTCCAACTTTAACATCGGCAGTACTTGCAATAATACTATAGGCATCGGGTAACGAAACTATGGTGTCGCCATGTGACATCCACACTTGCGAGTTGGTTAATACATCTTTAAAAAGCTCGCTGCCCGAATCTACAAACTGAAGATTGGCACGGCCATATTCGCGTATCTCACTTGGTGCTACCGAACCACCATCGGTATTGGCCAGATATTGGGCTCCGTAACAGATGCCCAGCAATGGCACATTACCCCTGATTGATGCCAGATTGGGCACCGGAGCCTGACTATCGCTAACGCTGAATGGGCTTCCACTAAGTATTACACCTTTTACTGACGAATCAATGGCCGGAACTTTATTGAAAGGATAAATTTCACAATAGACGTTCATCTCACGAATACGCCTGGCAATCAATTGAGTGTATTGAGAACCAAAATCAAGAACTACAATTTTTTCTTGCATCTTTTCTATAGTATTAATTCAATGCTACAAATATACAACTAATGACAGATGATTTTTCAACATAAAACCAACTTATTTCAACTATTTTTCATCTGTGCTGCTATGATAATATACAAAAACAGATATTCAAAAGCCAGTTACTCCACCTCATACACTGCACCATCGGTAACAGCTACCGAATTGGGAAACACTTGACGAGCCTCATTTTCAAACACAGAAATGTCGCGAAAACGGGATGAGAAGTGGCCCAGTAGCAACTTCTTAGCTCCTGCATCCACAGCTACCTTGGCGGCCTGGGCGGCAGTGCTGTGGCCTGTTGTTTTTGCCAGTTTACGCATCTCTTCGCTAAAAGTGGATTCATGATATAGCAACGACACACCTTTTACATACCCGGCAGTGCGGCCTGTATATTTAGTATCCGAGCAATAAGCATAACTGCGAGGAGGTGGAGGCGGCAAAACCAACTCATAGTTGGGCACCAGGTGTCCTGATTCATCAATAAGGTCGTCACCATTTTTTATCCTCACTATCTCACTTATGGATAGATTATATTTTGATATCGCCTCTTTGCGGATGTTGGGCAGTTTAGGTTTCTCCTTAAACAGAAAACCGCAAGCCGGCACCCTATGCGATAATGGGAACGACTCAACGGTAATGTGTTTATCATCGAGCACCACCTCCTTCTCTTTATGATTAAGATGGTGAAACACAACCTTATAACTCAAATCGGTACAGAAAAAATTGATATGGGGAGTCAACAGCTTCTCTAGTTCCTCATGGGCATAAATGTGGAGGTCAACCTTTCGGTTAAGCAGTCCGAAAGTAGATATCAGCCCCATTAATCCGAACACATGGTCGCCATGCAGGTGGGAAATAAAGATATGGTTGATGCGCGAGAAGTTTACATTGAACCGCCTCATCTGTAGTTGGGTTCCTTCTCCGCAATCTATTAAAAAAATCCGCTCAGATACACTGAGTACCTGAGCGGATGGATTTCTCTCTGATAATGGCAGAGCCGAGTTGCTTCCAAGTATAGTTACTGAAAATAACATCAATTAGTTAATTTGCAGTAATCTTTTCATCTGGATTACCCCCTCCTCTGCATTTGCGGCTATATTAAGCACCGAGTCAAGTTGCGATACGGTAATGAGTCTCTCTACCGCAGGCATCAATCCCGAAAGCACAAATACGCCGTCAGAATTTTTACACAATCTATTGGCAACAAGAATGGCACTTAATCCGGATGAATCGCAATAGCTGGATTTACTAAGATCAAGCAATATATTCCGTTCACCATTACCCGACAGTAATACAAGCTCCGACTTCAACGACGGTGCTATGTGAGTATCAAGTTTATCTTTCAATACTTGCACTAAGGTAAAACCAGATAGTTTTTCAATCTTGAATTCCATACAAATTGAGCTTTTATTTATTCGTTATCACCACTTTCTTTAGCTTCAAGCTGATCTTTAAGGGCAGCAAGTTCGCTAATATCTCCTAAGGTAGTGATTTCCATGCTATCTTTCACCTTTTTAGTGGTCTTTTTTACAGCTCTTGGTTGGCTTGCTTTCTTAGTAGCCTGATCCTCACCTCTTTTCTCATCTTCAAAAATACGAGAATGAGAAAGAATAATTCTCTTAGCTGCTTTGTTGAACTCGATAACTTTGAATTCCAGTTTCTCGTCAACTTTAGCTTGCGAGCCATCCTCTTTCACCAGGTGACGTGGGGTTGCAAAACCTTCTACACCATATTGAAGAGCGATTACAGCACCTTTGTCGAACACTTCGGTTATAGTACCTTCGTGAATTGAATCAACGGTGAAGATGGTTTCAAACACATCCCATGGATTCTCTTCAAGTTGTTTGTGACCAAGGCTTAGACGACGGTTCTCTTTATCTATTTCAAGAACTACAACATCAATTGAATCGCCGATATTGGTGAATTCTGCCGGATGTTTAATTTTTTTAGTCCATGAAAGGTCTGAGATATGGATAAGTCCGTCGATACCTTCTTCGATTTCAACAAACACGCCAAAGTTGGTGAAGTTACGCACAGTAGCTGAGTGATTGCTTCCAATAGCATATTTAACTTCGATATCAGCCCATGGATCTGGATGTAGTTGTTTGATACCAAGAGACATTTTTCTCTCGTCACGATCAAGTGTAAGAACCTGAGCTTCAACCTCATCACCAACTTTTAAGAACTCTTGGGCGCTGCGTAGGTGCTGCGACCATGACATTTCTGAAACGTGGATAAGACCTTCTACGCCCGGAGCAATCTCAACGAATGCGCCATAGTCGGCCATAACAACAACTTTACCTTTAACTTTATCACCAACTTTAAGGTCTTGGCTAAGAGCCTCCCATGGGTGTGAAGTAAGTTGTTTAAGACCAAGAGCGATACGTTTTTTCTCGTCATCAAAGTCAAGAATTACAACGTTCAATTTCTGGTCAAGCTGAACAATTTCTTCCGGATGTGACACGCGTCCCCAAGATAGGTCGGTGATGTGGATAAGACCATCTACGCCGCCAAGGTCGATGAACACACCATATGAAGTGATGTTTTTAACAGTACCCTCAAGCACTTGTCCTTTTTCAAGTTTAGAGATAATCTCTTTTTTCTGCTGCTCAAGTTCTGCTTCGATAAGAGCTTTGTGTGAAACAACCACGTTACGGAACTCGGGGTTAATTTTAACCACTTTGAACTCCATAGTTTTGCCAACATACATATCGTAGTCGCGGATTGGTTTCACGTCGATTTGCGAACCTGGAAGGAACGCCTCGATGCCGAATACATCAACAATCATACCGCCTTTAGTACGGCATTTGATATATCCTTTAATAACTTCGTCTTTGTCAAGAGCCTCGTTAACACGATCCCATGAGCGAAGAGCTCTGGCTTTTTTGTGTGACAGAGCAAGTTGTCCTTTTCTGTCTTCCTGAGTTTCAACGTAAACTTCAACTTTGTCGCCTACTTTAAGGTCAGGATTGTAACGGAACTCATTACGGCTAACGATACCGTCTGATTTGAATCCGATGTTGATTACAACTTCGCGTTTGCTAAGTGCAATAACTTCACCTTCAATCACCTCTTTCTCAACAATTGTAGAGAGAGTATGATCATAAATTTTTTCTAGGTCGGCTTTACTGATATCAGTAAATACATCACCTTTTTCATAGCTATCCCAATCAAAATCTTGAATAGCAGCACTACTTACCTCAGGAGCAGTCTCGCTTAATCCCTGAACATTTTCTTTTTCACTCATTTTACTAATCTTCAATTTTTTAGTCGTTGGACATTATATTGATTTAAAAAACTGGCGCAAAATTACTAACTTTAATTCATATAAACGTAATTATCAGCAATAAAAATTCTGAAATAACCCAAATATAACCGTTTGAGCAGCAAAAAATTAAAGTAGAGCCAAAAAAGTGAACTGTTAATTATTTTTAAATTAGAAAAATGACATCTTGCAGCATCATCCCCTCCAATAGTCAAAAAGATATGGAATTAAACAAAAGAATTATAACTTATTCTTACTTTTGCACTATAAAATCAGAATTTAGAAAATTATAAAATCACATACACAAAAAACATCATTGGCATGAAAATTACGATGATTGGCACCGGATATGTCGGACTGGTTACCGGCACATGTTTTGCCGAGACGGGGGTACAAGTTACCTGCGTAGATATAAACGAAACCAAAATCAACAACCTTAAAAAAGGCATAATACCTATATATGAGCCGGGTCTTGAGCAGATGGTTCTTTTTAATCTTGACAAAGGTAGGCTTGAATTTACCACCAGCATTAAAGAGGGTATCGACCAGTCGGAGGCGGTATTTATTGCAGTTGGCACACCTCCGGGCGAAGACGGAAGTGCCGACCTGAGCCACGTTATTGAAGTGGCCCGCCAAATTGGCCGCAACATGAACCACTACATGGTGGTTATCACCAAGAGTACTGTGCCCATTGGGACTGCTAAAAAAGTGAAGGCAGCCATTAAAGAAGAGCTTGATAAACGTGGTGCCGACATTAAATTTGACGTGGCATCCAACCCCGAGTTCCTGAAAGAGGGTAACGCCATCGAAGACTTCATGAAACCCGACCGCATTGTGGTTGGAACCGAATCGGAAGATGCAGAAAAAACACTCAGCAAACTATACAAGCCATTCACACTCAACGGCCATCCAATAATATTTATGGATATACCATCGGCCGAGATGACCAAATATGCTGCCAACGCAATGCTTGCCACCAAAATCAGCTTTATGAACGATATGGCCAACCTTTGCGAACTTGTAGGTGCCGACATATCAAATGTGCGCCGAGGCATTGGTTCCGACAGCCGTATTGGCAACAAATTTATTTATGCAGGCATCGGCTATGGCGGATCGTGCTTCCCCAAAGATGTGAAAGCAGTAATTAAAACTGCCGAGGAGAACGGATATCCGCTTCGACTTCTGCAGGCTGTGGAAGATATAAACGCCGATCAGAAAATGATGATGTTCTACAAAATTAAGAAACACTTCAACAACGACCTGAAAGGAAAAACATTCGGCATTTGGGGGCTATCATTTAAGCCCAATACCGACGATATGCGTGAGGCTCCATCCGTAGTAATAATAGACGCACTACTTAAAGAGGGTGCAAAAGTGAAGGCATACGACCCAGTGGCTATGGAAGAAGCCAAGCATTACCTAAGCAATGAAGTAGTATATGGACAAGATCCTTATGACGTACTCATAGAGGCTGATGCACTGATACTTATAACAGAATGGACGGAATTTAGAATGCCCAACTACAAAGTGCTCGATAAGCTGATGGTTGAAAAAACAATATTTGACGGCCGTAACATTTACGACCCCACAGATATGCACGAAAACGGCTTCACCTATTATGGTGTTGGCAGAAACGGCATAAATCAATAACAACCAAAAATCTTATATTTTGAAGATACCCAAAATTTGGGTATCTTTATTTTTTATAAACTACTACATTAATGAAACGAATTCTCGTTACCGGAGGTGCCGGCTTCATAGGCTCGCACTTATGCGAACGCCTTCTGAATGAGGGCAATGAAGTGATTTGCCTCGACAACTACTTTACCGGATCTAAAACAAACGTGATCCACCTTCTTGACAACCCCTATTTTGAACTAATACGACATGATGTAACACATCCATTTTTTATTGAGGTGGATGAGATTTACAATCTGGCGTGCCCCGCATCACCCATCCACTATCAATATAATGGCATAAAGACCATTAAAACATCGGTAATGGGTGCCATCAATATGCTTGGACTTGCCAAACGTATTAAGGCAAAAGTGCTGCAGGCATCTACCAGCGAAGTATATGGCGACCCGGCCATCCATCCGCAACCCGAAACATATTGGGGTAACGTGAACCCCATAGGCATACGCTCCTGCTACGACGAGGGCAAGAGATGTGCCGAGAGTCTGTTTATGAACTACTTCCACCAGAATGATGTGAACATCAAAATAGTGAGGATATTCAACACCTACGGTCCACGTATGCACCCCAAAGACGGCCGGGTTGTATCAAACTTCATAGTTCAGGCACTTCAGGGGCAGGACATAACAATATTTGGTAACGGACAGCAAACCAGAAGCTTCCAGTATGTTGACGACCTATTGGAGGGTATGATAAGGATGATGAATACCGGTGATGATTTTCAGGGCCCGGTTAACATCGGCAACCCCAACGAATTTTCGATGCTCGAACTTGCAAGCAAAGTGATAGAGCTAACCGGCAGCAAATCGAAAATAATATACATGCCACTTCCGGCCGATGACCCGACACAGCGTCAGCCCGACATTACACTGGCTCGTAAGATGCTGAACAACTGGGAGCCTGTGGTGCAACTTGAAGAGGGATTGACCAAAACAATTGCCTATTTTGATAATCTGCTAAAGACCCAAAAAATAGATTAACTGCAAAAAGACAATATATGAAAGGCATAATACTCGCAGGCGGTTCTGGTACCAGACTCTATCCTGCCACAAGGAGCATATCCAAACAGATAATACCGGTTTACGACAAGCCGATGATATATTACCCCATGTCAGTTTTGATGTTATCGGGTATTAGAGAGATACTTATAATAAGCACACCCCACGACCTGCCGCTATACCAAAGGCTATTTGACGATGGAAGTGACCTGGGTCTCAAAATAAGTTATGCCGAACAGCCTTCGCCCGACGGATTGGCACAGGCATTCTTAATTGGCGAAGAGTTTATTGGCAACGACTCAGTTGCGCTTGTACTGGGCGACAATATATTCTACGGATATGAATTCAGCAACGTACTTAAAGAGGCATCGAAATTAGAAGACGGAGCGGTAGTTTTCGGATACTATGTGAACGACCCTGAACGCTACGGAGTTGCCGAATTTAGTGCAGACGGTAAAGTAATAAGCCTTGAAGAGAAACCAGCTTCGCCAAAATCGAATTATGCAGTTACAGGACTCTATTTCTACAGCAATGATGTGGTGAAAAAAGCTAAATCGTTAAAACCATCGGCGCGCGGCGAACTGGAGATTACCGACCTAAACAAGTTATATCTGGCCGAGAACCGCCTATCACTGAAAGTGCTGGGCCGCGGAATGGCATGGCTCGACACCGGCACACACGACAGCTTGTTGCAGGCATCCAACTTCATTAGCACAATAGAGAACAGGCAAGGGCTTAAGGTAGCTTGCCTTGAAGAGATTGCATTTAAAAAAGGATACATCGACAAAGCACAACTGCTGAAACTTGCCGAACCGCTTAAAAAGAACGAATATGGCAAGTATCTGTTAAAAATTGCCGAGACAAGATAAAATTATTGCTAATGGAAGTTATAGAGACCGGCATTGCCGGATTAAAAGTAATAAAACCGGCCGTATTTGGCGATAGTCGCGGCTATTTCATGGAGAGCTACTCGGCCCAGCGATATTTCAATGCGGGCTTTCCGGCATTTCTACAGGATAATATCTCCAAATCGAGTTACGGTGTGGTGCGTGGGTTGCATTATCAACTTGCGCCCTATGCACAATCTAAACTGGTGCAAGTGCTTAAAGGCCGAGTGTTGGATGTGGCAGTAGATTTACGCAGGGAGTCACCCACTTTTGGGCAGCATCACGTGGTGGAGCTATCCGACGAAAATCATCTGCAATTCTTTATTCCTCAAGGATTTGCACACGGCTTTTCGGTATTGAGTGATGAGGCGGTATTTGCATATAAATGCGACCAATACTATAACAAAGATGCCGAGCGCGGCATTGCATTCAACGATCCTCAACTGGCCATCGACTGGAAGATAGAGCCCGACAAGATGATAATATCTGTAAAAGATAAAATATTGCCACTTTTGAAAGAGGCTGAAATGAATTTTTATTATTAATTGCTGATGATCAACATAATAGTAACGGGAAGCGATGGACAGCTTGGCTCCGAAATTAAGGAGATAGCGCGCGATGCACAGTGGGCCAATTTTGAGTTCACCACCATTGCCGAACTCGACATCACCGATAGTGCAGCCGTTGACAAAATGATTGGCGCCAAAAAATATGACTTCCTTATCAACTGTTCGGCATATACTGCGGTAGATAAAGCCGAAACAGAGAGAGAGATGGCATTTAAAGTAAACTCGCTTGGAGTTGAGACGCTTGCAAAAGCATGCGCCCAAAACAACACAAAAGTAGTGCATATATCCACCGATTATGTGTTCGATGGCACAGCCTGCAAGCCCTACATGGAGAGCGACACACCAAATCCACAATCGGTATATGGAGAGTCGAAACTGCGGGGAGAACAAAAGTTGATGGAGCATCAGCCACAATCGGTAATTATACGCACATCGTGGTTATACTCGGCTTATGCTCACAACTTTGTGAAGACAGTACTTAAGTATAGCAGCGAAAGAGATGAGATGCGAGTTGTTTTCGACCAGGTGGGCACACCAACATATGCCGCCGATTTAGCAAAAACCATTATCCAAATCATTGAAAAAACAATAAAAGGTGGTAAATTTATTCCCGGAATATATCACTACTCCAATGAAGGAGTTACAAGCTGGTATGATTTCGCTACCGAAATAACCCATCTGGCATCGCTGAAATGTAATATTGTACCCATTGAGACATCGGAGTACCCAACTCCCGCCCAACGGCCACACTACAGCGTAATGAACAAAAAGAAGATTAAAACTGATTATCAAATCACTATACCACATTGGAAGACCAGTTTGGATAAGTGTATCGATAGAATATTAAAAATATAAAACTAAACATTATCATATGGAAAACACAGACGTACTCGCGCAAGTGCAAAAGAAAGCACAGAACTGGCTCGACGGCCAGTATGATGATGCCACCAAACAGCAGGTTAGAGCTATGCTCGACAATAGTGATAAAACAGAGCTTATAGAGTCGTTTTACAAAGATCTTGAGTTTGGTACAGGAGGATTACGCGGCATTATGGGTGCCGGATCTAACCGTATGAACATCTATACCGTTGGGGCAGCCACACAAGGCCTTGCCAATTACATAAACAAAGAGTTTGCATCACTGCCACAGAGAAAAGTAGTGATAGGCCACGACTGCCGTAACAACAGCCGCCAATTTGCAGAAACTGTAGCCAACATATTCAGTGCCAACGGAATAAAAGCATATCTATTTGACGACCTTCGTCCTACGCCAGAGGTTTCGTATGCAATACGCCACTTCGGATGCCAGAGCGGTGTAGTTATCACAGCATCGCACAACCCTAAGGCCTACAACGGATATAAGGCATATTGGAACGACGGGGCACAAGTTACAGCACCCCACGACACCAATATAATTGACGAGGTAAATAAAATTACATCGGTAAGCGATATTAAATTCAAAGGTAATCCTGCACTTGTAGAGATTATTGGCGAAGAGGTTGATAAACTCTATCTTGATGAAGTTAAAAAACTAAGTCTCGACCCTGAAGTTATCAAACGCCAAAGCGACCTTAAGATTGTTTACTCGCCCATTCACGGAACAGGTAAAACACTTGTGCCCTGGGCGTTGCGCAACATCGGCTTCACCAACATCATCAACATACCCGAGCAGGATGTTATCAGCGGTGAATTCCCAACAGTTATATCTCCCAACCCCGAAGAGCCTGCAGCACTTGAGCTTGCCATCAAAAAAGCAAAAGAGACCGGTGCCGATGTTGTTATGGCTTCCGACCCCGATGCCGACCGCCTTGGAGTAGCAGCAATCAACAAAAATGGCGAGTATGCAATACTCAACGGTAACCAAACAGCAATAGTGCTTACTTGGTACATGCTTAAAAAATGGAAAGAGCTGGGCAAACTAAAAGGTAACGAATACATTATTAAAACCATTGTTACATCAGAAACAATTAAAGATATTGCTGTAAAAAATAATATCGAGTTTTTTGACGTGTACACCGGTTTCAAATGGATTTCGGCAAAAATTAGGGAGCTGGAAGGAGTTAAGAAATATATCTGCGGTGGCGAAGAGTCATTTGGCTTTATGCCTGGCGATTATGTGCGCGATAAAGATGCAGTTGCATCAATCGCTATGATAGCCGAGATTACAGCATGGGCAAAAGATAGGGGCAAAACCCTTTACGACCTGCTTGAGGATATCTATACCGAATATGGTTTCTCGAAAGAGAAGATGATTTATATCGTGAGAGAAGGTAAGAGCGGTGCCGAAGAGATACAGCAAATAATGGTTGATTACAGAAAAAATCCTCCATTGACCATGGGCGGTTCAAAAGTATCGGTTATCAAAGATTACCTTACACTTGACGAGAAGAACGTCGTAACCGGAACCACCAAGAAGATAGATCTGCCGGCCACATCAAACGTGCTTCAATACTTCACCGAAGATGGCACAAAAGTATCGGTGCGCCCATCGGGGACCGAGCCTAAAATTAAGTTCTACTTTGAAGTTCAGGTGCCTATGAAAGGCAAAGAAGAGTTTGATAAAGCTAACAATGATGCCGACGCAAAAATTGCCCAGGCAATAAAAGACATGAAACTTTAAAAATCAGTAAAATAGGCTGTTCGTAAAATGAGCAGCCTCTTTTTTATTGAAAAAATTCATCTTTGAAATTCACCAGATACAGCTTCTTCGAAGCACGGGTAATGGCAGTATATAACCACTTATAGAAATTGGCATCCATCATCTCTTCGGTAACATACCCAAGGTCGATAAAAACGGCATCCCACTGCCCGCCTTGCGCCTTATGGCAAGTGAGTGCATAAGCAAATTTCACCTGAAGCGCATTATAATACTCATTACCACGAATAGCCTCCACCCTCTTTCGCACCGAAGTTAAATCCTGATAATCCTCCATCACAGTGTTGTAAAACTGTTCCTCTTCGGCAAAGGTGAGTTTTGGTGCATCCGACGCAATGGTATCTATAAGTATTTTCAGGTCCACCTCGCGATTATTATTATCAATGAACTCAACCGAAACATCGGCAAATCGATGCCCGTACAGCTCATTATAGCCATTTATGCGCACAATCTCGGCAATATCTCCATTAGCAATAAAATCGCCGTTCTTTTCCTCGCGCAGCCAGAAATAGTTATTCTTCATCACCATAAGCAAATCGCCCCTCACAATTGCCTCCTCCTTAAACAGAATAGAGTTGCGAATGCCAAGGTTATACTGACTTGCCCGCTTATTGCTACGGGTTACCACCATTGTATTTTCAACTCCATACTTATCGTAACAGCCTGATATGGTTTCAATAAGGTCGGCACCCGAAATACGCTCCACATCAACTTCTCCATCGAGATTCAGGTGAGGATACCCAACAATATTCTCATCACTGAAAATAAGATTGCGAAGTATCAGCGAGTTTTTAAGTATTGAGCTCTCCTTCTGCTGCCTCACCACATCGGTAAGGAGGCATCGTTGCACATCGAGGCCCATACCTTCGAGAAATGCAGCACTAAGGGCAGGTCCTAAGTCGCTTCCCACGGGAGGTAGCTGTGCAGAGTCGCCCATGAGGATAAGCTTACAATGAGGCCTGCTAAACACAAAATCGAGCAAATCTTCCAAGAGCCTTCCCGATCCAAACTCAGTATCGCCGGTCATTGAGTTGGAAATCATCGACGCCTCATCAACAATAAAAACCGCACCCAGCGAACGGTTATAGTTAAGGCTAAAACCGCTGTTAAAATCGAGCACAATATCTTGACGGTAAATGCGTTTATGAATAGTGTGGGCCGGTAATCCGGTGAAAGAAGAAAGGACCTTGGCAGCACGCCCCGTGGGAGCCATAAGTTCGATATTCATCTCCATCTGCCCGGCCACTTGGCAAAAAGCTCTCATAAGGGCAGTTTTGCCCGATCCGGCATATCCGTCGATGATTAAAACCGGACGGAGTGAGTCGGAGGTTATTAAATTGCCCATTTTTTGAATCACATCATGTTGCGAAGGAGTCGGAACATGGCTAAAACAGGCTTTTATTTGGTCAGAAATATAGGAAGACAACATTTTTTGGTAATATAAAGCAAGTTTAAAACTTTAATATAAAAATTTTTATAAATTTGTGCTGTAATATTAATAACAAATCAATATCAAAACCAAACAATAATGAAAACAATACTCCAAATTGTGCTTTTAATCGTTATCTTGGGATTGAGCTATGCAATCTATGAAAGCATTCAGCAGCCGATCAGATTCCAGGAAAAACAGAAAATCCGCTCTACCGCTGTTATTGACAGATTGAAGAGCATTCGCGACGTTCAAGTTGCTTATCGTAACATTAACGATCGTTACACCGGTAGTTTTGATACCCTAATCGACTTCCTTAAGACAGCCAACATTCCGGTTGTAAAGATGGAAGGAAGCTTAACCGACAGCTTAATCGAAGCAGGAGTAACCGAGGCCAAAGCTCTTGCAATGGGATTAATTAAGCGTGATACAATTTATGTACCCGCAAAAGACTCATTGGTTAAAAAAGGATTTAATCCTGATTCGCTTCAGTATGTTCCTTACACCGACAAGGCAAAATTTGAGATGGGAGCCGGCATTCTTACCACCGGATCGGGTGTAAAAGTACAAGTATTTGAAGCCAAAGTACCATACAGTGTATTCCTGAACGGACTTGACCATCAAGAGATTATCAACCTTAACGATAGAGCCAGAAAGCTTGATCGATATCCTGGTATTAAAGTTGGATCACTTGAAGAGGCCAACAACAATGCAGGAAACTGGGAATAATGAAAAGACATGACAGATATATCAATTACAGATTCTACATTTGATATAAGTGTCACCTCATCATACTATATGTCCATTCAGGCTAACCTGAATGGACTTTCTTTTTGTATTTTAGATCCGGTGACCAATAAATATATCGCACTTGTACATAAAAACTTTGACAAACCCGATTATCAATACTCACATTTAAACGAGTATTTCAACAGATCGGATTTTTTCAAATATCAGTACAAGAAAATATTTTTTTTGTATCACACCAATGAATATGCACTTATCCCGGCACCTCTGCATGATGAGAACAGAAAATCGGATATATTGCATTTCAATGGCCATAAGGTTGATTATGAGCATAAACTGATATCAAATCGCATAAACATGTGCGATTCAGTTAATACATTTGCTATACCAATGCCACTTTATGAGATACTTAAAAGCCGGTTTGCCGACATAAAAATATTCAACCAGAGCACACCACGCATTGAGTCGGCACTCATACGCCGTAAGAGCGATGCCGATTATCAGTTTTTGATACATGTGCAGGATAACTGGTTTGAAATTACAGCTACCGATAAGCATAACCTCATACTGCAAAACAGCTTTAACTACAACAGTGAAAAGGACTTGATATATATGCTTCTGTTCACTTTCGAACAGTTGAAAATACAGGCAGCCCGCTCTTATGTAGAGATAAACGGCAATATAACAGCATCTGATTTGCGGTATAAAACAGTGAAGAAGTACCTTAGAAATGCAATAATGGCCCCACTCCCACCCCATTTTCTCTATTCGGAAAACATACAGAATGTGGAGTCGCAATATTTTGCCAACCTTTTTAACCTGACATTATGCGTATAATTAGCGGCACACTTAAGGGAAGACGATTTTCGCCACCTCCGGGTTTCAAAGCCCGCCCAACCACCGATTATGCCAAAGAGAACCTCTTCAACGTACTTAACAACATGGTTGATTTTGAAGAGATAAAAGTTCTCGACCTGTTTGCAGGCACCGGCAGCATATCGTTCGAGTTTGTATCGAGGGGTTGCAGAAACATCACAAGTATAGAGCTCAACTTCAAGCATTTTCAGTTTATTCAGAAAACATGCAAAGAGTTGAACCTCGATAAAGTAATGAGAGTAATAAAGTCGGATGTATTCCGATTTGTGGAGAAGACTTCGGATAAATACGACATTATATTTGCCGATCCACCTTTCGACCTTGAGAAGGCATCAGAACTACCCGACACAATTATAGGCAGGGAACTGCTTAATGAAGGCGGTATGTTTATTCTGGAGCACTCCGACAAAATAAGTTACAGCCATCACCCATACTATGTTGAAACAAGAGACTATGGGAAAGTGAATTTTTCGTTTTTCTCACCGGCCCACAACAACATTTAAACAGACATCAAAAACAATGACACACAGCAACTTACCGGGAGACATCAATATAAAAGGGAAACTGTTTTCATTTAAGAAACCGGTGGTGATGGGCATCATTAACATCACGCCCGACTCATTTTACCCTGGCAGTAGAAAAAGATCAAGCGAGCAGATAAAAGCAGAGGCCTACAAGATGATTATCGACGGAGCCTCGATATTGGATATCGGCGCATACTCATCGCGCTCAGGTGCTGCACACATATCGGAAAAAGAAGAGCTATTGCGACTCGAATATGCACTTACTTCACTTAGGGAGCAACATCCGGAGGCAATAATTTCGGTAGATACATTTAGAAGTAATGTAGCCCGGGAGGTGGTTGAAAACTTCAAGGTAGATATTATCAATGATATTTCAGCCGGATCGTTAGATGATGCGATGTTCGACACAATAGCCAAACTAAATGTGCCCTATATAATAATGCATATGAAAGGCACACCACAGAATATGCAGCAGAATACCGAATACAGTAACGATATAATGCTGGAACTAAACCTTTATTTCAGAAAAAAAATAGAAGAATTAACCCGAAAAGGAGTTGATGATGTAATAATAGACCCGGGATTAGGATTTTCGAAGACATTGGAGCAAAACTATGTTGTATTGCGACGGATGGAAGAGTTAAATATCCATCAGCTTCCAATACTGATAGGATTATCGCGCAAATCAATGATTTACAACGCATTAAACACCACCCCGGAGCATAGTTTGAATGGTACAACCATACTCAACACAATAGCAATTGAGCGTGGTGCCAACATTTTAAGGGTTCATGATGTAAAAGAAGCCGTAGAAAGTATTAAATTAGTAGAAAAGATGAAAACATCAGCTCAATGATATCATTTATAGACATACGTTTTATCGACATCATAGACATCCTGCTCGTTGCATTTCTGATGTACCAACTCTACAGGCTCATCAGGGGAACAATAGCTATAAACATACTCATCAGCATCATTGTGTTTATCGCATTTTGGATGTTGGTGAAATCATTTAAGATGGAACTAACCGCCAGCATACTCGATAAATTTGTAAATATTGGTTTTCTGGCACTCATCATCATATTTCAACAGGAGATACGCCGACTGTTTGTGATGGTAGGCTCGCGATATAATATGTGGCACCGCTTCGGGTTCGACAGAATTCTTGAAAGCTCCAACGAAACCAACAAATCATTTATCGATCCGGTTGTACGTTCGTGCGAAGCGTTTTCACACACCAAAACAGGTGCTCTTATAGTAATAACCCGTAAGAGCGAACTGAAAGAGTACCGGGCTACCGGCGAAGAGATAAATGCAATAGTATCATCACAACTTTTGGGTTCGTTATTCTATAAAAATAGTCCGTTACACGATGGGGCAGTGATTATAAGCAACAACATGATAAAGGCTGCTGCATGTATATTACCAGTGTCGCAAAGATATAACCTGCCCAAATCGTTTGGATTACGCCACCGTGCAGGCATTGGCATTACCGAAACCACCGATGCTATTGCAGTTGTGGTATCGGAAGAGACAGGAAATATAACCTACTTTAGTCACGGCGAGACTAAGCACGATATATCGTCGGCAGAGTTACGTACATTACTCGAAAAGATGTAAAAAAACAGCATGAAGAACCAGAATAAAAGGATATTGATATGTGGCGCTTCGGGCTTTATTGGCAGCAGACTGACAAAGTTTCTGACAATGAACAACTATATTGTTGAGCCCATTACACGCAAGCACATCAATCTTCCTATAAACAAGCTGGTTGAGTATATTTCGGGCGCCCATGCCATATTTAATCTGGCTGGAGCTCCCATACTTGGCAAGTGGACCGACCAATATAAACGCACAATTTATCATAGTCGTGTGAGTACTACTCGCACATTGGTAAACGCCGTAAAACAGGCACAATATAAGCCCGAAATGTTCTTCAGCGCCTCGGCGGTGGGTATTTATGATAGTTATGAGGTTCATGATGAGTTTTCAACCAATTTTGCAAGCAATTTTTTATCCTCGGTATGCATAGATTGGGAAAAAGAGGCATTCAAACTGTGCACACTTCAGGCACCACGCATCATAATTGGCCGCCTGGGATTGGTAATGGACAGCACAGATGGTGCATTCCCCAAAATGATAAAGCCATTTAAGCTTGGCTTGGGCGGCCGCATTGGCGATGGATATCAGTGCATGCCATTTATACATATTAATGATTTGCTGAGTGCATTCTGGTATTTCCTGAAGAACAGAAACTGCAAAGGCATATATAATGTGGTGGCTCCACAAATGGTATCGAACAGAGAGTTTTCGCAAAAGCTAGCCCATAAACTCAACAGACCAAATATATTTATAGTACCCGAAATAGTACTAAAAACAATGTATGGAGGTGCATCACTGCTACTTACCAACGGCCAGAAAGTTACCCCTAAGCGACTTAAGGACAATCACTTTCCATTCGAATTTCCCACCCTCGATCAAGTGCTGGACAACCTCATTGAGTAAACCAAAGCATTGAATGAGTAATAAAAAAAGTCATGTTGCTAGAACATGACTTTACATAACAAAGCAGTTAATCAAATTCACTTTGCCCTAGGATGAAAAGTATTGATTGTATCTTTTAGATATTCATCATCAATATGGGTATAAATCTCGGTAGTAATGATGGATGTATGCCCAAGCATCTCTTGAATATCTCTTAGGTTGGCACCACCTTTAAGCAGGTGAGTTGCAAAAGAGTGCCTGAATGTGTGCGGGCTGATGCTCTTTGTAACACCGGCTTTACGGGTTATGTTTTTTATGATAGTGAATATCATCACTCGCGACAATTTACGTCCGCGGCGGTTAAGGAACAGAATATCCTCATCTTCTTTATTAACCTTTAAAGTGCGGCGATACTCGCTTAGGTAGAGATTAATCTCTTTGATAGCTTTAGTGCTGATGGGCACAGTACGCTCGCGATTATTTTTACCTATAATACGAATATTTCCATTTTCGAAGAATAGGTTAGATATCTTAAGGTCAATAAGTTCGGTAACTCGTAATCCGCAACTGTATAGAGTTTCGAGGATAGCCTTATTTCTTTGTCCTTCGGGTTTTGAGGTATCTATAGAGTTAATAATCATATCAATCTCCTCTACCGAAAGCACTTGAGGCAGTTTACGACCGATTTTAGGAGTTGTTAACAGCGCTGTAGGGTCACGATCAACCTTCTCCTCTATCATCAAAAATTTGTAGAATGATTTTATGCCACTTATAATTCTAGCTTGTGTTCTGGGGCTGATTCCCTTTTCAGTTACCCACTCCATAAGCTCTTTAAGGTGACTTAGCTTAATTTCACCAGGTCCCTCGGTATAATTCTTCTCTGCCAAGAAAGAGACCAGTTTTTTCAAGTCTGTTTCATAAGCATGAATGGAGTTGCTGGTTAAGTTTTTCTCTAATTTTAAGTATTCCTTAAAATTGTCTATTTCTACTTCCCAATTCATAATTCACAATTTTGTTTATGATTCCCTTTAAAATATTATAGAGTAAAGTTAAATAGTACATATTGAATTGTCAACTTTATTAAAGAATATTTTTATGATAATAGTATTTTTTTAGTAACATTATCATTCTTAGCTTTTTTTTTAATGGTAAGAGTGTTAAATTTGTGCCCATCGATTAAAGAATGATATCAACGATTAAACAACCATATGAATCTCCTCATAATTAATGGTCCTAATCTCAATTTATTGGGAATAAGGGAAAAAAACATTTATGGCTCGCTGAGTTTTGAAGACTATTTTCATAAACTCACGCAATTATACCCCCAAATAACCATTAAATATGTACAATCTAACCATGAAGGAGAGATTATTGACCAAATCCATGAGCACGGGTTTACTACTGATGGCATAATACTTAATGCCGGTGCCTACACACACACTTCGCTGGCCATTGCCGATGCCATTGCTGCGGTAACAACGCCTGTGATAGAGGTTCATATCAGTAATATATTTAAACGAGAGCAGATACGCCACCACTCCATGATTGCACCTTCGTGCCGCGGATCTATTGCGGGCTTTGGGCTTAATTCATACCAACTTGCAGTGGAGGCCTTTTTATACGACCAAAGCAATACAGATTTCGAAGGGAAAGGAATCTGAGCTGAATATTGAAATAGTTAAAACTAAACAAAACGAAAGAATGAAGAAATTAACAAAAATCGTTGCTACAGTATCAGATTTGAGATGCGACGAAGAGTTCATCAAAGGTCTTTATAAGGCCGGAATGAACGTGGTGCGTTGCAACACTGCTCACATGGATTTTGAAGGAATTGGCAGAATCATCAAAAACACAAGAGCTGTTTCTGATAAGATTGCAACCCTGGTTGACACCAAAGGACCTGAGATAAGAACCACAAAATGTGATGCTCCTATCGAACTTGTAGCCGGTAACAAAATCATCTTCAAAGGCGATCCTACCACTCAATCTAACAGCGAGTGCATCTGTGTATCATACGAAGGCTTTGTTAGCGACCTATCGGTTGGTAACCAAATTCTGATCGACGATGGTGAGATATCAATGACTGTACTTGAAAAACATGCCGATCACCTTGTTGCAAGCATCGACAATAGTGGTGCAGTAGGAAGCCGTAAGAGCGTAAACGTTCCCGGCGTGCGCATCAACCTACCTTCACTAACCGAAAAAGATAAAGGATTTATTCATTGGGCTATCGAAAACGACCTTGACTTTATTGCACACTCATTTGTGCGTAACAAACAAGACGTGATGGAGATTCAAGATATTCTTGACGCCCACAACAGCCCAATCAAAATTATTGCTAAAATCGAGAACCAAGAGGGTGTTGAGAACCTGGATGAGATTCTTGAAGTAGTATATGGTGTTATGATTGCTCGTGGCGACCTAGGTATTGAAGTTCCACAAGAGAAAATTCCTTTGATTCAGCGTAATATGATCAGAAAATGCGTTGAAGCCAAAAAACCAGTTATCGTTGCTACCCAGATGTTGCACACAATGATCAAAAACCCACGCCCAACACGTGCCGAGGTTACCGACGTTGCCAATGCAATATACTACCGTACTGATGCTATCATGCTTAGCGGCGAGACTGCTAACGGACAGTATCCTAAAGAGGCGGTTCAAACAATGACCAAAATTGCAAAAGAGGTTGAAGCAGCCAAAGACAGCAGAAACGATATTCCTGTACCATTCATTAAGGATGATATAACTGCTTATCTTGCCGAAACTGCAGCAAAAGCATCAAAAGAACTTGATATCAAAGCAGTACTTACCGATAGCTTCACAGGCAAAACAGCTCGTTTCCTTGCAGCTTTCAGAGGCTCTGTACCTGTATATGCCCTTAGCTACTCACCACGCGTAGGTCGCGAATTGGCACTATCATACGGTGTATTCCCTAAAATGGTTGAAGAAGGTAAAACTAAATCTGAAATCATTAAGAAAACCATCGAGAAGATATTGAAGAAAGGCGATGTTCAGGGTTCTGACCTTATCGCTTACATCGGAGGCAGCTTCGGTATTGGCGGAGGCACCAGCTTCCTTGAAATTGTAACCATCGACAACCTATTGAAGAAAATTGATAGCTACATCAACTAATTCAACTATTCTATAGTTTAAAAGGAGCACATGTTGCTCCTTTTTTTGTACCTGCCGGACATATTAATAAAATTATCTATTATAGACCTCAATTTTTCTCATAATATAACACACTGATAAACAACAATCTTATATAGACACAGCATCTATAGCACAAAATATTATAAAAAAAAACAGCATTCACCTATTGCAGATAACAAAAGAAGCAGTATATTTGCATCGTCGTTAAAACAAAGGGACACAAGGAAACTAAAGAGTGCTCCTCCCCTTGAAAAGACAAGGTTTTTGACAATATTGCCATAGTTTAAAAATTTGGTGTGGTAGTTCAGTTGGTTAGAATACCTGCCTGTCACGCAGGGGGTCGCGGGTTCGAGTCCCGTCCATACCGCCAGAAACAATATTGTCAAAACAACTTTTGATATGGTAGTTCAGTTGGTTATGATATTCCGTTGACGACGGAAGAAGGCGCTGGTTGGAGTATAACAAGAAAA
>CAZWOA010000033.1:13330-32727 GCA_964635545.1 uncultured Marinilabiliaceae bacterium | reverse complement strand
ATACCTCCCACGCTTCATTAACCTTTGTGGCAACCAATAAATTTTTATATTTTCTGAGTATCGAAGTTTGAAAAAGAGCCATTGAACATATATTTTGTAAATGATGTTCTAAAGTAATGAAAAATGTTTTTAAAAAAGGAATTTTACAGAAAAATAAAATTTATCCGAGCAAATCATCAAAAATAGTAACTGTAGAGAAGCGAAAACGAGGAGTATTATACAGAATATTAATCGTTTTGATACGGTCGCCTAAGCGGGGCGTTTCAATGTGGACGACCGTTATGGCAAATGCTACGGATGATGTGATTGGTTAATGAGATCTCTTGGTAAACCAAGCGAACAAGTTCGAGCGAGCTACGCTGAACTTCGTTTCTCACTACGTTCGGAATGAGATTCCTGCCTGCGGCCGGATGACTTCGCCCCTAATTATTTTAGGGGCGGGGGGGCTTGGGGCGGCAAAGCCGCCCCAATCCCCCTTAATAACAGCACGAAGCCTTGTCATTCCGACCGCAGGGAGGAATCTTCTTTTGTGAGTAAAACTATGTCGTGTTTTATATTTCTCTACCATCAATGCTATGCTTACCTGTTATTGCCAACTTTCGAGTTTTCTCACTTTGTTCGAAATGACGGATAGCTTGCTACGCATAGATGAGGGTGGATTGTTTAGCGGCAGAGCCGCCAAACAATCCCCCATCCCCTAATAAAAGTTGACAAAGTCATTCCGACCGCAGGGAGGAATCTCATTTCTTAAAGAGAACACTATGTCTTCATTTTAAAATTATATCAATACTATTCCAAGAGTAGAATATTCATTCCAATTTACGGAAAGGATCTTCTTTTTTAAGTAGTTCATTCATCAATTCGCTAACTTGTAGCTAATAAGGTTTTAACCTAATTAAGAACCCCTTTTCAGTTACTAATTCTTTCCAATCTGGATTTAACTTGCTTATCAGCTCTTCTTTCTTTTGTCTATTCCATTTTTTCAGCTCCTTTTCCCGCCTGATAGCTATTCCAAAATCTTTAAATTCTTCATAATAAACACAATACTCAAGATTGTATTTTGCAGTAAAAGAGTTGTCGTTTATGTGATTTTTATGCTCATAAACTCTTCGGCATAAATTATTTGTAACGCCAATGTATAGTGCGGTTTTATGTTTATTAGTCATAATATAAACAAATCCTGTGTTTTTCATTGTAGTTAATTTATTAAATTCCTAGTTTCACACGATTTCTGCTCCGATAGTTATCAGTATCAAATGTAGGATGATTACTCAACTTTCGCAAGTAAATTAATTAGTTGATTTGCAATAGAATATCGGCATGGTTTTGGATAAAGACACTGATAGTCAATATATTTAAGTCGCAAGGCAAAACCATAAAATATGCTGCTAAACAAAGATTCAACAATACCTTTAGAGATAAATGGCTTTTTACTACAAGCGAAAAGGATATTTAATGATTAAATGAGTTTTCTCACTACGTTCGAAATGACCGCAAATTTGTTATGTAATGGGGGATGGTGGATTGTTTGGCGGCAGAGCCGCCAAACAATCCACCTCCCCCAAAATAGCACCACGAAGCCTTGTCATTCTAACCGTAGGGAAGAATCTCATTTCTTGAGTAAAACTATTTACTACCAATAACATATTCACATTGTATTTGGTAGCAAAGCGACAAGCATCCCTCCCCCCCCAAAAAAAAATCCTCCCCATTAAAATGGGGAGGATTTTTCAATATAAACACTAATCAATTACGATACAACAACTTACACAAACAGGTTTAATCCCGATGTTTCTGTTTTTTCCAGATAGTTGGCCACACCGCCAATGTTCACACCGTCCATCAGCTCCTCGGCTTTAACGCCCATCACGTCCATCGACATTTGGCAGGCAATAAACTCAACACCTGCTTCGCGTGCCGATTCAATCATGCCTTCAAGTGAGTCAACGCCACGTTTTCTCATTATCAAGCGCATCATCCAGCCGCCCATTCCGCCCATGTTCATCTGCGACAAGCCAAGTTTTTTACTGCTTGCAGGCAGCATCCAGCCAAACATCTTTCCGAAGAAATCCTTTTTCACACCAGGTTTATCTTGCTTCTTAATAACATTTAAGCCCCAGAAAGTGAAGAAGATAGTAACTTTTTTACCACTTGCTGCTGCACCATTGGCAATTACAAATGTGGCAAGCGCTTTGTCCAAATCATCACTGAAACAGATAAGGGTGGTGCCATCACCAGTGGCTACTGCGCCTTTAGGAGCCTGAGTAGCAGCAGCTTTCTGAATTACTGCCTTAACCTTAGAGCCATCGCGTTCCAGATTCACAAGCGTGTTACCGGTCATTTTTGTCCAGCTCTGCACATCCTTATAAAAACCGGGGTCGGAAGCCACAATTGATAGTTGCTCACCATCTTTTATTGTGTCAATCTCCTTTTTGAGTTTCAAAATAGGGCCAGGGCACTGCAATCCGCAAGCATCAACCTCGAGAGCCTGAAAACTAATTACAGGAGCTGTAGGTTCGGGCTTACGATAGATATTATCATCGATTCCGATATAATCCTTCTCAAAAATATCTTCATTACTCTGTTTCTGACTGGCAGTTTCGTAAGTTTTTAGTCCTCCTGCAAGGTTAAAAACATTGTCGAAACCACTTTGAACCAAAATACGGTAAGCCACATGGGCTCTTAGTCCCACACCACAGAATACTACAATACGTTTATTTTTAGGCAGTTCGTTAATATGGTCGCGTAAATCATCCAAAGGAATATTTACCGCACCATCAATAGAGCCTAAGTCGAACTCATCCTTCATCCTGATATCGAGTAGGAAATCATCGGCAGATATATCCCGCCACCACACCATTTTTGATGTACCGTCGATAATATTTTCGGCTACCATACCTGCTATATTCACCGGGTCTTTGGCCGATGAGTATGGTGGAGCATAGGCATGCTCAATATCGGCAAGGTCATAAACTGTTGATCCCGAGCGTATTGCTTCAGCAAACAAGTCAATACGTTTATCAACACCATCATAGCCTACCACCTGGGCACCAAGCAGTTTACCATCCGAAGGAGAGAATGAAATTTTTATTGTCATTGGCTGTGCTCCGGGGTAATAACCCGCATGCGACGATGAGTGCGTTATCGAGTCGATATGCGCCACATTATGTTTCTCGAGCATCTTGCCCGACACGCCTGTTGATGCCACGGTAAGGTCGAACACTTTGGCAATGGCTGTATTAATGGCACCTTTATATGGTTTTTTATTGCCGCGCACCATATTATCGGCTGCTATGCGTCCCTGCTTATTGGCCGGACCGGCAAGGTAGGTAATCATCGGCTTGCCAAGAATAGGATTCACAAACTCGATGGCATCGCCAACGGCATAAATATCGGCATTTGATGTTTGCAGATAACGGTTAACCACAATACCGCGCGCCTCCCCAATCTGAAGACCGGCCTCCTGCGCCAGTTTCGTCTCGGGGCGCACACCTATCGATAGCACCACCAAATCGGTCTCAATGGTGCGTGTAGTATTAAGAGTAACCAAAATACGGTTATCCTTTGGCGAGAAAGACGACACGGCAGTATTGAGGTAAAACTCAACCCCTTTGGTCTTAAGGTGCTGATGCACAAGTGCTGCCATAGAGTAGTCGAGAGGAGTCATCACCTGCTCGGCCATCTCTACAATGGTTACACGGATGCCTCGGTTATGAAGGTTTTCGGCCATCTCTAATCCTATAAATCCGGCACCAACCACCACTGCATGGCGAGGTTTTTTCTCACCTATGTAACTCATTATCTTATCGGTATCGGGCACATTACGCATAGTAAAAATACCCTCCTGATTTATACCCGGAAGCGGAGGCTTAACAGGCTCGGCACCGGGCGACAGCACAAGTTTATCGTACTGCTCATCGTACGATTCGCCGGTTTTAAGATTTTTAACCGTTACAGTTTTTTTATCAGGATTGATAGAAACCGCCTCACTGAAGTTTCTAACATCTATATTAAATCGTTTACCAAAAGTTGCGGGAGTCTGCACAAAAAGATTCTCACGCTCCTTTATTTCACCACCAATATAATAGGGCAGTCCGCAATTGGCATAAGATATATACTCACCACGCTCAAGCATTACTATTGAGCTCTTCTCGTCGATACGGCGCAAGCGAGCCGCTGTAGTGGCACCCCCGGCCACTCCTCCAATAATTACATATTTCATATCACTATAATTTGTTTTCATAGGCATAACAATCAATACAAATGAATGGTTAATGCATATTTTAAAAAAACAAACAACACATTCACTTATGACCCTACAAAGATATAAACATATTTAGATTTTTAAATACATTGGCAAGAAAAAATATTAGAGAGGTACCCAAATAGAGATATACCTTACGTTTACACTTAAATCAGAAATATGGATAACCCTGAGGCTAAGTAGATATGAAAAGTTAGAGCCCAAATTGTGGTATTAATAACTATGCGGCTTTAGCCCGTGGTTGTGCGTGACAAATTTAAAAGGCAATAACCCAAACAACGAAAGAATATTAAACGTGTAGTTGATGAAAATCGTTTTGCAATATAGCATATTGACTAAAATCCTTCAGTAATGCACGTATTTGCACGGACTGAAGCACGTGACAACTGATATTGCGCGAGTGTATCACTGCTACTCATGGTTATGAAAATCTCGTCAATACATTTACACCATTTATCAAAAAACAGTTGCTATTTAAAACATTACAAACCTAGTAAAATAATACATAACCCAACATTATCAACAATATAGGAAAACAACAAATAATTATCACTACGCAAAGCTCCATGAAGTAAAATTTGAACCATTGCCTAAAATATTTAAGTTTGCAACATTACAACAACAGAATGAAAGACTATTAATTCAAATCATGAAATTAAAAAACATCAATATAGCATCACGGCTATACCTTATTATGGGTGGTGTGATTTTCCTACTATTCAGCTGCCTTGGCACTTATGTTATTCTAACTGCATGGATAAGCACAAAAAACAGTGCACAAACCAACATAACACAACAAACCGAAATATTAAAACACATTGCAAAACAGGAGATTAGCTGCAAAAATATAGCATCATTAAAAACACTTTTTGGCAACAATAATTTCTATACCAACGGCTACCCTTTCATTATCTATGCTGATGGTGAAATAACCGCCAATGACAACTCCGATAAGAGTATGCTTCCATCACAGGAGATATTGCATACCATTGAATACAATACATCAGAAGAAATAAATATTTACGAGATAGAGAACCAAGGTGAAACACAGGTTTTTTATTACTCATACTCACCCGATTTTAAAGGTAATATCGTAACATGGTACTATCAGCGAGATATGATGAAAATGCCATATATCCTTACAACCATAATAGTTATCGTTGGCATATTTACAATGGCATTTATTATTGTTATGATTGGCTATGTAGCACGCACAATCGTTACCCCATTAAATAAAAGCATAGCTTTTGCATCGGCGGTGGCAGCAGGCAATCTAACCACCCAACTAAATGTATATCAAACAGACGAGACTGGCAAAATGGCTAATGCGCTTAGAAGCATGGCGGATAGACTAGCCCAAATAGTTTCTACGATATCTGGAGGTGCCACTACCATAGCCACAGCAACAGGACAGATGAGCAGTTCGAGCGAGGGTATGTCTCAAAGCGTAGCCGAACAGGCATCGGCAATTGAGGAGATTACTGCAACTCTCGAACAGATGACAGCCGGACTTCAGCAGGTGTCAACCAATGCCAAAGATGCTGAAAACATAGCTATTGAGGCGGGCGAAAGCATGCAGAAAGTAGAAAAAAGTTCGGATGAACTTGTAAACCTCACTACAAGCATTATAGAAAAAGCCAACATAATTAGCCACATATCGGTGCAAACCCGCATATTATCGCTGAATGCCGCCGTGGAGGCTGCCCGCGCAGGTGAATTTGGACGTGGCTTTTCGGTAGTTGCATCAGAGGTGAGAAAACTGTCCGACCAGTCGGCAAGGGCATCCGAAGAGATAGAAGCTATTATTGCACAACTCATAGCATCATCGGAAGAGACAGGAACAAACATTAAAGAACTGATACCCAGAATTGAGAAAAATCTGGAGATGGTAAGAAGCATTGCTTCGTCAACAGAAGAACACTCAACCGGTGCATCGCAAATAAATTCTGCCATACTAACCATTAACGCCCAAACTCAGAATAACAGCAGTGCAGCCGACGAAATGGCCTCGGCTGCATTAGAGATTGCTTCACAATCAAACCAACTTAAAGAACGTAGCAATTACTTCATCACCGAAAAAACAAAAACTACGCAAGAAGAGGATAACAATAACTCACCATTACCAATACGTCCAGTAGCCCGCAAAATAAAAATGACTAAAAAGCAGGCCGCCGCATATTCATCATTTTGAGGATTTTTAAAGAAAATAGATTAGATTTGTAGCTCTACCCAAAGCCATGAAAGATGTGAGCTACAATTTAATATTTAATTATTTTAGAAGAAAGAAACATGGCATTATTGAACTGGGACAAATCATACAGCGTTAAGGTGGATAAAATGGACGAACAGCACCAAAGACTGTTTGACATGATAAATGATTTTTACGATAAAATTGGTTCTCAATCGCAAAAAGAGCTTATCATTGAGCTTATTAAGGGAATGAAAGAGTACACAATATTTCATTTCGCCGATGAAGAGCGACTTATGACCCAGCACAACTATCCTTTAATTGAGCAACACAAAAAGGAGCATCGCGATTTTGTTGAAAAAGTTACTGAAGTAGAAACCAAACTCAAAGAGGGTAAGATGGTGATATCCATAGAGATAACAAACTTCTTGAAAGACTGGATAAAGAATCACATACACAACTCCGACCAAAAATACTCACAGTATGTAACCGGATAAACTTAACGACATGAATATATCACAAGGCATAACCATCTATGCATCAATAGCTTTCATTCTATTCGTAATATTTTATCTGATGTACCTGTACATGGCCATCAGAGAAGGTTATAAACGAGATTTCAACATTCTCTTTCTAATATTTTTTTCGCTTATTGCAACTCCATTTGCCACATACGCCTATGTGAAAAGTGCTAAAAAAGATAGCGACCGCATAAAAGTCACCACCAAATCCAAACTTGTTACTAAAATCACCACCCTAACCCATATCATTGATAATCAGATTCCTTTATCAGAAATAACAGATATAGAAAACATCGGCCTAAAATGCAGATTTTGTGATACTTCGCTTAACGAGGATGATATTAGATGCACTAATTGCAACAAACCTCATCTGACTTACCGGTTAGTAATAGTGCACCCACCAGCCATAAATCTAAAAATCATTTCAATACCGCTCTGGCGCAATGAAAAACCCGAATCTGTTATCTCCGAAGTAATAAGAGTTAGAAATAAAGGATAAATTCCATATATTTAAGAAAAAAATATGAACAACACATTAATTACAATACGTTGTGCCAATACAAACTCGCTACACCAAGTGGAGCCCGGCCTTACACTAAGCGAAATTTCAGCACAACTGAACATACAGAACAGCAACGAACTGATAGGTGCATTGGTAAATAATAAAACTACAGACCTAAGCTACAAGGTGTTTCAGCCCAAAACCATACAATTTATAGATATTACCCACCCCGAGGGGATGAGAATGTACATCAGAAGCCTCATCTTCATGCTATATATAGCGGCAGATAAATTCTATCCACATCGCACACTAAAAGTCTCACACTCAGTATCTAAAGGCATCTACTGCGAGCTAAATGGTGGCGACACAGCAATATCACTGGAGGAGGTACTCAAACTTGGTGAGCATATGAGGTCGATGGTAAAAGAGGCCTATCCTATTGTCAGGTCGGAGGTAGAGACTCACGAAGCAATACAAATATTTGAGTCTAAAGGACTGCTCAACAAGTCGAGATTGCTTAAGCAGCGCGGACAGATGTACACCACCCTACACACCATAAACGGTAAAGTGGGCATGTTTTACGGCCCGTTAGTGTCATCAACTGCAATGCTAAAAGTATTCGACCTCAACAAGTATTACAACGGAATGTTGCTTCAGATACCACGCACCAAAAACCCTGAACAGGTGGAAGAGTTGGTGATACAAAACCAGATGTTCAGCATATTCCAGGAGTTCTCGGAGTGGTCAAGCCTGCTAAAAGTTACCAACCTTGCCGACCTTAACGACTTGGTTAGCTCACGTAGAGCCGACACCCTAATACAGGTAGCCGAAGCGCTTCAAGAGAAAAAAATAGCACAGATTGCCGATATGATTGCTGAGAAAAAAGAGAAGGTAAAAATCGTACTTATTGCAGGTCCGTCATCGAGCGGAAAGACAACCTTCGGAAAGCGGTTGGCAATACAGCTATTGGTGGCCGGCATTGTGCCTCTAAACTTATCGCTCGACAATTACTTTGTTAACCGGGAACACACACCGCTAGATGAGAATGGCGATTATGACTTTGAAACCATGGAAGCTCTCGACGTGGAGCTATTCAACAACCATCTTGTAGATTTACTGGCCGGTAAACAGATTGAGATACCCAAATTCTCGTTTGAAACCGGCAAACGATATTATGACGGCGAAACGTTAAAATTCAAGGATAATCAGATTGTGATAATTGAAGGAATACATGCCCTCAATCCCAAACTGACACACCTTATTGATGCCAAAAGTAAATTTAAAGTCTATGTTTCGGCTTTGGCAGGAATAAGTTTTGATGACCAGACACGAATCAACACTACCGATAACCGACTGATACGCAGAATGGTGCGCGACTACAAATATCGCAACTACTCGGCTGTTGATACCATATCGAGATGGCAAAGTGTGAGGCGAGGTGAAGATAAACATATATTCCCATATCAGGAGGAGGCTGATGTGATGTTCAACTCGGCACTTCTTTACGAACTGGCTGTATTAAAACCCTTTGCCGAACCAATACTGCTTGAGGTAGCGCCCAACTGCCCCGAATACACTCAGGCACATAGGCTGCTGCATTTCTTAAGCTACTTTAAACCGTTACACCCCGAAACAATTCCGCCAACATCAATAATGCGGGAATTCCTGGGAGGCAGCAGCTTCAACTATTAATACCAAACGTAATTATTATTAAGACCAAATTTTTATCGTATAATGCCGATGTGATAGCCGTTTATGCCAATGCAATTGGTATATTACGGATATCCAATCGGTATAAAAAGCAAAAGAGGGACTAAACGAATGTAGTCCCTCTCTTTTTTAATAAACTAAACAAAAATCAGATGTGAATTACTTCACCATAGGCTGCTGCTGCCGCCTCCATAATAGCCTCACTCATTGTGGGGTGAGGATGCACAGCTTTAATAATTTCATGCCCTGTAGTCTCAAGTTTACGTGCAGTAACCAACTCGGCAATCATCTCGGTAACATTGGCACCAATCAAGTGAGCACCAAGCAGTTCACCATATTTAGCATCAAAAATAAGCTTTACAAAACCATCCTTTTGTCCGGCTGCACTAGCCTTACCCGATGCACTAAACGGAAACTTACCAATCTTCAATTCATAACCTGCTTCCTTAGCAGCTTTCTCGGTATAACCCACCGATGCAACCTCGGGAGTGGTATATATACAACCCGGAATATTTTTATAGTCGAGAGGCTCTACATCAAGGCCTGCAATCTTTTCAACACATATAATACCTTCGGCAGATGCTACGTGTGCCAATGCCTGACCGGGAACAATATCACCAATAGCATAAATGCCAGGAACAGAGGTGCGATAGTACTCATCAACTTTAATACGGCCTTTTTCAACAACTACACCGGCCTCTTCCAAACCAATATTTTCAATATTCGGAGTGATTCCCACAGCCGAAAGCACGATTTCAGCCTCAAGTTGCTCCTCGCCTTTCTTAGTTTTAACAGTCACCTTAACAAGGTCGCCACTGGTATCAACCTTTGTAACTTCGGCAGAAGTCATCACTTTAATACCATTTTTCTTGAATGAGCGGCCCAACTGTTTTGAAACTTCTTCATCTTCAAGAGGTACAATCTCGGGCAAATACTCAATAAGGGTAACATCAGTACCGATTGTGTTATAGAAATAAGCAAACTCACTTCCTATGGCTCCACTACCCACTACAATCATGCTTTTGGGTTGTTTCTCAAGAGTAAGAGCTTTGCGGTAACCAATAATCTTCTTGCCATCCTGTGGAAGATTGGGCAGTTGGCGGCTGCTGGCACCTGTGGCAAGCAGGATATTGTCGCACACATATTCGCTCTTTTTGCCATCGGCATCTACAACCTCAATTTTTTTATTGCCAAGAAGCTTTGCTGAACCTTGAATAAGGTCTATCTTGTTTTTCTTAAACAGATACTGGATACCTTTACTCATACCGTCGGCCACATCGCGGCTACGCTTTACAATTGCCGAAAAATCGGGCTGTGCATTGCCTGAAATTGTTATTCCATATTCGGCAGCATGGTTGATATACTCAAAAACTGATGCGCTCTTCAGAAGAGACTTGGTAGGTATGCAACCCCAGTTAAGGCAAATCCCGCCCAACTCGGCACGTTCCACAACAGCTACCTTTTTACCAAGCTGTGAAGCTCTGATAGCTGCAACATACCCTCCCGGGCCACTTCCAATCACTATTAAATCGTAATTCATATCTGTTATATTAAGCTATTAAGCAGTTTAAACTCAAAGTTAATCAATCCGTAGCGTGTAAAAATGACTTTTAATATGGTTGCTAAATGTTTAGCAATAATATTGACGAATAGCACGATTATCAACCATCATTTCATCAAAACCATGTTTACAATTACTATCATATCTCTAAACAATTAAAGTGTGAGTTGGTTTAAACAAACGGTAAAAAACAAAAAACCGGAGAGGTTTTCATTCCGCTCCGGCTCTGTTATTCAATGATTAATATTTTATAGAACCTCTGCCAATTTTTTTGCAAGGTCATCGCCTCTAAGGTTTTTACCAATAATTACACCTTCGGCATCAATAAGCACTGTGTGAGGAATTGAGTTCACGCCATAAATGGCGGCTGCAGCATTTTTCCAACCTTCAAGGTCGCTCACATGGCTCCATGTCAACTGGTCGTCTTCGATAGCTTTCACCCATTTCTCGCGATCGGTATCAAGTGACACACCAAGAATTGTGAAGTTTTTATCTTTATACTGATTGTATAGCTTTACCACATTGGGGTTCTCCTGGCGGCAAGGACCACACCATGATGCCCAGAAATCAACAAGCACAGTTTTTCCTTTGAAATCGGATAGACGGATACTGTTTCCATCAACACCAACCATCTCAAAATCGGGCGCTACCTGTCCTATAGCCACTTTCTCAAGCACTTCAATCCTCTTATTAAGATTAAGAACATAGGGAGATGTTAGCACTGAGGCATCCAAGCGAGCAACAGAACTCTTCATATCATCTAGGTCGGAAAAACTATGGTTTACGCTAACAAACATTGCCGACACAGGAGATGCAGGATTACTGTCGATAAACTGCTCCATAATATTTCTGGAGATAGAGTCGAGTGACGAGTACTGACGACCTAAATCTTCTAGCACGTCATTATCTCCGGCTGCTCTTGCCTGGTTATATTGACGTATAACATCATCTTTCTTAACTTGAATCTCTTTAACCTCACTCATCACAGCTGCATAGGCGGTTTGAAGTGCACTTGGTGATGTAACAACGCCTTTATCAAGGCTGTCGGCATCAGCTGTAATGGTATATTTATTATTTTCACCAAAGAAAGAGAGGCGAGTACGACTTCCTTCCACATTAATTGTCATCAAGGCAGGGTAATCGATATTACCGGTAGATACAAAGCTGCCATTGGTGATTTTCAATGTATCAACAACCTTATTACCATCGGCTCCATAGGCCGAAAGGACAATTACTTTATCATCAGCATTGGTAATTGAACCCTCTATTTTATATCCCTGAGGCGCCTGGGTACAAGCTGCAACCAATGAAAGCAGCGAAACGAAGGAGAGAATTTTTTTCATATCAGAAAATATTGATTTATCAGACATTAAAAGTAAAAAACAATTTCATTACCACAACCATATTAACAAAAAAACCTACAATCTTTTTTTTGAATGCAGGTTTTTAATATCTAAATCACTATAATTATCAAGGCATAAGCTCTTGAAGTTTTTCCTCTAGCGCATCACCGCGAAGGTTGGTTGCTATAATTACGCCATCCTTGTCGAGTAGCAATGTATTAGGAATTGTTTGAACGGCATATTGCTCGGCAACAGTTCCTTCTGAATCAGAAACTTGAGCCCACACAAGGCCATCATCTTTAATTGCTTTAAGCCATGCATCAGCATCGCGGTCAACCGAAACACCAATTATTTCAAATCCTTTTTTGTTGTATGCATGATAAGCTTTTACAACATTGGGGTTCTCTAAGCGGCATGGCTGGCACCATGATGCCCAGAAGTCGATAAGCACATATTTTCCGCGGAATGACTCAAGCGACACCTCTTTGCCATCTTTATCGGTAAGGGTGAAAGCAGGAGCCTCTTTACCAACCTTAACTGCCTCAAGAGCAAGCTGTTGAGCTCTCATAGGCTCTATAATTTGCTTAAGGTCGGCCACATACACATGGTTGGGCTGTTTAACTTCAAGAAGGCTAAGAAGTGAATCAACTTCTTCAAATTCAAGCATATTAACAACATTAAGAGCCATAAAAGCACCTACTGGATTATCCACATTTTTGAAAGTGAACTCTTTCATATATGCACGTTGGTTTTCGATGATTGAATTCATCTCCTCACCCAAAGCGGCCATTTTCTCCTGGTCACCGCCCATTTGAGCCTGCATATACTCGTCGCGTATCTCATTGGCACGCTTCAAGTTAGGCATATCATCATTAAATTTCTTAAATAAATCATGACTTTTAGAGCCGGTCACTTTAGCTTCATCGATATTATTAATATCACCGTTGATTTTAATATTTCCATTTTCGGCAAATACTACAAGCGGTTGTTGCTGTCCTTCAATGATTACAAAGTAAAGTTCGGGAGTCTCTACAACACCTTCAAATATAAAGCTTCCGGCCTTAATGGTTGCTGTATCAAGAGCATTAGGCCGGCCTTCGCGAATATTTTGAAGATAAGCAGTACCATTTTCGATACCGGCAAGTTTACCTTCAATTTTAAAAGATTTTGGTTGACATGCCACAAGAGCGGCTATCCCCATGATTGAAAAGAGTAGTTTTCTCATTTGTTTTTCAGTTTAATTAATTATCTCAAAGGGATGTCTCCCACATTTTTATAGTATAAATCGAGCAACTCACCGGCCGCAACAAATGAGCTTTTCCTATCTTTCAGCACCATCTGTTCATAATCTGCAATCTTATCCTCAATAACAGGATGATTATAGAAATGGTTACGAAGGCTCTCATTAATAGACTCAAACATCCAGTAACGGGCCTGGTCGCGACGATGGGTGTAAAAGTAATTATTTTTTTTAGTTAACTCTACATATTCGGTCACCATATTCCATATCTCGTCCATTCCGGTTTTATAGAGCGACGAGCAGGTCTTCACTTCGGGCGTCCATCCCGATGGTGATGCAGGGAACAGGTGTAAAGCACTTCTATATTGAGCCTTTGCAAGATTGGCTTTATCCACATTATTACCATCAGCTTTATTGATTGTAATACCGTCGGCCATCTCCATAATACCCCGTTTGATGCCTTGCAGCTCATCGCCTGCCCCGGCCAGCTGAAGAAGCAAAAAGAAATCGACCATGCTGTGAACAGCCGTCTCCGACTGCCCCACTCCCACTGTCTCTATTATAATGGTATCAAATCCGGCAGCCTCGCACAGAATTATGGTCTCGCGGGTTTTACGTGCCACTCCTCCCAACGAACCTGCTGATGGTGAAGGGCGTATATATGCATTGGGATCGCCCGAGAGCTGTTCCATACGGGTTTTATCGCCCAGTATGCTACCCTTGGTACGTTCGCTTGATGGGTCGATGGCCAACACCGCCAGTTTATGCCCCTTCTTGGTAACATGCAGCCCCATAGCCTCGATAAAAGTACTCTTACCGGCACCGGGAACGCCCGTAATGCCGAGTCTCACACTTTTGCCGGAATATGGCAGGCATCGTTTGATAATCTCCTGCGCCATAACCTGATGGTCGGAACGCGAACTCTCCACCAAGGTTACAGCACGACTAAGAATGGTGATGTCGCCCTTCAGAATACCATCCACATACTCGTCGGCTGTGAGATTAGGTTTCTTCTTACCAATAAGACGCTGTGCAGCATCATGATTTACAGTAGGTTGTTGTGCAACCCCTTTATTTACTTTCAACCCTTTGTAAGCGGGGTCGTTTTCAATATGATCGTGATGATGATGATCCATTTCCAATAATTATAAAAACAGAGAGCCACAAAAAGCTCTCTGCATTAATATTTTTAATAATAAGATAACTCAATCGACTATATTACCCGATATCCTCAATAGCACATTTGAGCTTTGTGGGTCGTTGGTAATTACAGTAACCGACTTATTTTGTCGTCCGCTCTTTCCGGTTGGGTCAAACACAGTTACAATCTCTGTCGATTCGCCCGGCACAAGCACATTTTTCTTGGGGTTGATGGCAGTACAACCGCACGATGCCTTCACCTTACGAATAATGAGGTTCGATTTTCCTTCGTTCTTAACAATAAACGAGTGCTCCACCTTTTTGTTTGATTTTATCTCACCAAAATCGAAATTTTTATCATCGATAGAAATCACAGGAGCATTTAGCTTGTCGGCCTCACTCATACTGTTGAAATCCTCTTCGATACTGGCGCTCACTGTTATCCTGTTTTTATAGTCTTTCACCTTATTGAAAATCAAAAACAGTTGATCGACCACAAACCCCCAGTCATCTTTTTGGGCAGCATCATACTCGGCCACCAGCACACCTACTTCGCCGGGTTTCAATGTTTCGGGAATCACCTTAACAGTCAGGTGCGACGGCACATTAAGAAACTCGGGCATCACCGGTTTATCCGAAGTATTAATAACTTTCAGTTGTTCGCTTTTTTTACCACCGGGGGCTATTTTGGTAAATGCCATATGACTTTCAGAAACTCTTAATGGCCCCATCACATATGGATAGATATCTTCCATTGTGGGAGCTTTGGAGGTTACATTACCTGTAATTCGTAGCAACACGCTGGGCGCTTGGGCATTTGAGCTTACAGTTATGGGTTTATTGAAATTACCTGGTCTGTTACGCGGGTCGAAAGTAACTTTAACAGTACCCTTTCCACCGGGAGCGATAGGGTTGCGCGACCACTCTGGCGTTGTACACCCGCATGAAGCCTGCACATTATGAATAACCAAAGGTTGGCCTCCGCCGTTGGTAAACTCGAAAGTATAGCTTACCGTCCCCTTATCTTCGGCAACCACGCCAAAGTCGTAAACGGTATTATTGAAAGTAATTACCGGTTTGGCTTGTTGGGCACTTATGCCACCAAAAGATAGAAGAGTGACAATTAAACCTAAAAATAAAGTCCTCATAAATCAATATTTTAATATCGTAGAACACAAAAATAAAACAAAAACAGCAGGTTACGAAACCTAACCGCCAATAGTTTAAAAAATAACAAATAATTAACAGCAATATTCCTGCCGAAATGTGGATAACAACTCAACATTCGCAAGTAAAGGATATTTATGATTAATGAGATTAGCTCCGCTGAACGTTGTTTCTTGGCAAGCCAAGCGAACAAATCATTCACGCCTCCTATAATGGAGCACATCCACATTTTCCACATATATAATACCGTTACAGCCCGACTTATCGAAAAGCCGCTTCACGATTTCAGCAAATTGCGATATTCTATCGGATGTGTCGATGGCTTCTATTATTACGGGGCGCTCCATCTTACCTATTACAGGTGGCGATTTATATGCAGCAGCACCATAGCCGTTCATGCCATGCGTAATTGTTATGCCGGCCATTCCAAACTTAGCGGATGCAAGTGCTATTGCCTCATATAGCGGATGATCGTATATACTGTCTCTCTCACCTATTATTATCTTCAATTTCAGTGCGGGTCCTATAAGCGTCATACCTAAATATATTTTAAGTTAAAAATAGTTATTATACTATTAATTTACAAGCACGCCATATCTCATATAAGCCAATAGCTGATTTATATCATGTATCACATACCCAACCACAACAAGAAAAGACACCAATAGCAGTATCCACACCACATAGAGCCATATATTACAGCGATTGAAATATTTTTAACTATTTTCCACATTTTATTGCAAATTTAACTAAAATCATTAATTTTGGAAGAACCCTATTTCAGGGATTCTATTAACCATAAAATTGATCATCTATGAGAACTTACACATCTGGTCAAATAAAAAACATTACGCTTCTGGGCAGTAGCGGCTCGGGCAAGACCACCCTTGCAGAGGCTATGCTTTTTGAGGGTGGCGTTATCAGCCGTAGAGGCGATATCGAAAGTAAAAACACAGTCTCTGACTATCATAAAGTAGAGCACGATTATGGTTACTCCGTTTATCCGTCGGTACTATTCACCGAGTATATGGATAAGAAACTCAATATTATCGACAGCCCCGGCTCCGATGATTTTATTAATGGTGCAATTACTTCACTCAACGTAACCGATACCGCCATCATGGTGTTAAATGCGGCTCAGGGTGTGGAAGTAGGCACGGTAAACATGTTCAGATACACCGAGAAATACCACAAACCGGTAATTCTACTTGTAAACCAGCTCGACCACGAGAAAGCCAACTACGAACATACCGTTGAGATGGCTACCGAGGCATTTGGCAAAAAAGTAGTGATTGTTCAATACCCCGTTAACATTGGCCCCGACTTTAATGCTGTGGTTGATGTGCTTAAAATGAAATACTACACCTGGGGGCCACAGGGTGGAACTCCAACTGTATTAGATATACCCGACAGCGAAAAAGAGAGAGCCGAAGAGCTACACAATATATTGATAGAGGCAGCTGCCGAAAATGACGAGAACCTGATGGAGAAATTCTTCGAAACAGGGGTTCTCGATGAAGAAGAGTTGCGCTCCGGAATGCGTAAAGGAATGGTTAACCGAGATATGTTTCCCGTGTTCTGTGCATCAGGCAAGAAAAGTATGGGCATACGCCGTTTCATGGAGTTCCTTGGCAATATAGTTCCATTTGTGTCGCAAGTGCCTGCACCACGCACCACCACCGGCCAGGAAGTGCCATGTGATGAGAAAGCTCCCACAAGCCTGTTTGTATTTAAAACAAGCATTGAGCCTCACTTGGGTGAAGTTTCTTATTTTAAAGTGATGACCGGTAAGTTGGTTGAAGGAATGGACTTCATCAACACCAACAGAGATGCAAAAGAACGTATTGCACAAATATTCTGCATAGCAGGAAATACACGCCATAAAGTTACAGAATTGATGGCTGGCGATATAGGTGCAACCGTTAAACTTAAGGAGACAAAGACTAACCACACTCTTTGTGCTAAAGGTGCCGACTACGTTTTTGAGGCTATTAAATATCCGGAGCACAAATTTAGAACAGCTGTACGCCCTGTAAACGAGCATGATGATGAGCGACTGGGTGAGGTATTCCAACGCATACGCGAGGAAGACCCAACAGTGGGCGTAGAGTACTCTAAAGAGCTGAAACAGATAATCTTATACGGACAGGGAGAATTCCACCTCAACACCGTAAAATGGACTATCGAGACGCTGGATAAGATTCCTATCGAATATTACACACCGCGAATTCCGTATAGAGAAACCATCACCAAAGCAGCACGTGCCGATTACCGACACAAAAAACAGTCGGGCGGTGCAGGTCAGTTTGGCGAGGTACACCTTATTATTGAGCCACATATTGAAGGCGAACCCGATAAGAACATGTTCAAATTCAACGGCCAGGAGTTCAAGCTGAGTTTACGCGACAAAGAGGAGCATCCACTTCCATGGGGCGGCAAACTGGTGTTCTACAACTGTATAGTTGGTGGTGCCATTGAAGCACGCTTCATGCCTGCCATACTCAAAGGAATTATGGAGAAGATGGAAGAAGGACCACTCACCGGATCGTATGCGCGCGACATTAACGTGTATGTCTATGACGGTAAGATGCACCCGGTTGACTCCAACGAAATATCGTTCCGCTTGGCAGGTCGTAACGCCTTCAGTGAGGCATTTCGTGAGGCAGGACCAAAAATTCTGGAGCCGGTATATGATGTTGAAGTGAAAGTGCCGGCCGACCGCATGGGCGACGTGATGAGCGACCTGCAAGGCAGAAGAGCACTTATTGAAGGTATGACAAGCGAAAAAGGTTTTGAGGTGATAAAAGCCAAAGTACCTTTGAAAGAGCTTAACAAATACTCTACTTCACTTAGTAGCATTAGCGGCGGAAGAGCGATGTATAGCATGAAATTCTCCAGGTATGATAAAACGCCTGGTGACGTTCAGGAGAAACTTCTTGCCGAATATGCCGAAACGGTAAAAGAGGCTTAAAAACTAAAAGGGTGTCTGATGAAAAATTTCAGACACCCTTTTTTTTATCTCAATAAAGTTACGCTTCCTTTACGGCGGTGACGCTCACCTTTTCTATATCCATGCGACTCACTCATATAATAATAAACACCCTCGGCAGCATCGCGATTACCAATTTTGCCATTCCAACCGGTGCTAATGTCGGATGAGCTGTAAACCTTAGTGCCCCAACGATTGTAAATAACAATGTTATAGCTCTTTATCGACTCAAACGAGGGTCGAAACTCATCATTTACACCATCGCCATTGGGCGTAAACACATTGGGGAACTCAATAAAACTCTCCATTACCTGTATCTGCTTCTCTTCCGACTCACTAACGCATCCACTACGCTCATTGGTAACCTGAAGCGACAAAGTATAGTTTCCAGGCTGCTGAAAAGTATATATGGGCGAATGCTCAAACTCACGGCTGGTATTAGTTTCCTCATCATATCGCCAAGTGAAAAGCCACTCATTGGCAGTAACATTTCCTTTTGATGTGTTATCGAACTTCAAAACAGCAGGTGCAGACAGCTCCTTCTCGTCACCAAGCTCGTGCAACCAACCCCTATCATCAACTTCAAATTCAAAAGAGGCTGATACGGCAAGAGCCTCAAAATCACACTCTTGTACAAACACTTTACCTGCATCATTGGTTACAGTTAACGTAAACTTCGTGTTCTCAACCGGAGCATCGAGCCCATCCAACATGGGGAGAGTATTATTATAGATAGACTGCCCGGTATCGGTAGTCCATTTATAATCATATT
>CAZWOA010000033.1:0-13230 GCA_964635545.1 uncultured Marinilabiliaceae bacterium | reverse complement strand
CACTATTATATTTCAACCAGCGGAAAGAAGATTGCTCACTTGCTGAAACCATCAACTTTGACGACTCGAAAGAGCTGAAAAAATAAAGTGAATCGGCACCGGAATAGGAAGTGGCAACTGCAGAGTAACGCCCCGGTGCAGCAAACTGCGCACTGAGTGAAACAGCTGTTAACCAGCATAGAAAAACACTTAAAATATGACGAAAAGTATATTTCATAACGTAACTGAATGGGAAACAAATTAAGAACGCAAATTAGCATAAAATATTGGCATTGACCTAAAAGAAGAGAACCAAATCGATAAAAATCCATTATATCAAACATCAAAAACCAAATAAACCATACTTAATGCTAAAAATCATGTAATACATATTGATAGTGCACTCATTTAAAAATTGGCATCCTATTAACTCAATAACTTTGTTTTAAAGTAGTCTGTTTTATACTTTTGCAACTAAGTAACAACAGAAAGGGAAAAACTCAGTGCAGCACATAATAGAATCGCTCAATACAGCACAGCAGGAGGCCGTACTCAACACCGACGGTCCTGCACTTGTTATTGCCGGTGCCGGCTCGGGCAAAACACGGGTACTTACCATGCGCATAGCCCATCTTCTGCATAAAGATGTGAAACCGTGGCGAATACTGGCATTAACATTTACCAATAAAGCTGCGCGCGAGATGAAAGAGCGTATTGCAGCCGTGGTGGGGCAACAGAAAGCCTCAAACCTTTGGATGGGTACGTTTCACTCCATATTTGCAAAGATTCTACGTTTGGAAGCTGCACATCTTGGATTTCCGGCATCATATACCATATACGATTCCCAGGACTCAAAAAATATGATTAAGGGAATCATCAAAAGCATGAAACTCAACGACAAAGAGTACAAACCCGGAGATGTACTGAGTGCCATATCATCGGCCAAAAACAACCTTATAACTCCATCGGCCTATGCACGCAATGCTGAGCTGCTGGCCAATGATAAGGCTGCCAGGCGACCTGCCACGCACGAGATTTATGAGCGTTACGCCCGCGAATGTTACAAATCGGGAGTGATGGATTTTGATGATTTATTACTGAATACCAACATCTTATTCAACAACCATCCCGAAGTACTGAAGAAATATCAGAATCAATTCGATTATATTTTGGTTGATGAGTATCAGGATACCAACTTCTCGCAATACCTGATAGTGAAAAAACTTGCCGAACTGCATAAAAACGTATGCGTGGTGGGCGATGACGCACAGAGCATCTACAGTTTCAGGGGAGCAAAAATTGAGAATATCCTCAACTTCAGAAATGACTACCCAGGCTACAGACTATTCAAACTGGAGCAAAACTACCGATCGACGCAGACCATAGTGGAGGCAGCCAACAGCATTATAGCACTCAACACAGGCCAAATACAGAAAAATGTATTCTCCAAAAATGATGAAGGCGACAAAATTAACCTCATCAAGGCACAATCAGATTTGGAAGAGGCACTAATGGTGACCAACGATATAGTTACCCGCAAAGCCATGGAGCAGTACGACTTCAAAGATTTTGCAATTCTATACCGCACTAATGCACAGTCGCGCGCCTTTGAGGAGGCACTGCGCAAAAGGATGATACCCTACAAAATATACGGTGGGTTGGCATTCTATCAACGTAAAGAGATTAAAGACATATTGGCATATATAAGAGTGGTGGTAAACCCAAGCGACCGCGAATCGCTGAAGCGAATCATTAACTTCCCCACAAGGGGCATAGGCGCCACCACCCTTGAGCGGCTCGAAACCTATGCCGACACGGCAGGGCGCAGCGTATGGGAGATAATGACAAACCCAATGGTGGGTCAGATAGGCATAAATGCAGGCACCGTTAAGAAACTCAACAGTTTCATTTCACTAATTACAGGCTTGCAGGCACAATCGCAAACATTAAATGCCTATGAATTTACTGCCGAAGTAGTGTCGAAAAGCGGATTGCTGAAAGAGTTTTCCGACGACCAATCGGCAGATGGGCAGAGCAGGAAAGAGAACGTTAACGAGCTACTTGCAAGCATAAAAGACTATACCGACAGCCGGGTAGAGCAAGGGCTGCCCAACTCAATACATGGTTTTATCGAAGAAGTATCGCTACTTACCGATATGGACAGCGAAAAGCCGGAAGACCGCAACACGGTTACGCTGATGACCATACACGCCAGCAAAGGGCTTGAATTCAAAAACGTGTATATTGTTGGTGTTGAGGAAGATTTATTCCCATCATCAAGAAGCATAGGCAACGAGAGAGCCATAGAAGAGGAGCGACGCCTGTTCTACGTGGCAATCACCCGCGCCGAAGACCATGCCACCATTAGTTATGCCCGCATGAGGTTTAAATTTGGCGAAAACACCTTCTCGCGTCCCAGCCGTTTCATTGGCGAACTGAATAAAGAGTTTACAACACAGAAAGAGGATGATGCAGAACGTCCGGCATTTTCACAACAGCGCAGCAGCAATGCAGGTTTTGGTGGCACACCAACCATGCCAAGGCAGAAACCGCGCTTCACAAGCCTTAGTCAGGCCGAGAAAAAAGCTCCGGTATCATTCAACTACGGCAGTGCATCATCAGAAATAGCAGTAGGATCAACCGTTCAGCACGACAGATTTGGAACCGGCCAAGTGATAGCTATCGAAGGAGAGATGCCCAACACCAAAGTTACCATAGAATTTAAACACAGTGGAATAAAACATTTATTGATGAAATTTGCCAAACTGAAAGTTTTAAAGTAATTTTGCAATGGAATTGTTATAGCCTGTAGTACAACCACATTCTTCCAAAAAGAATACAGGCTTCACTCCCTCCAAATTTATTACGATATAATATTTACACACCGAGCTGGATTACGAAAGTAAAAATAACAGCTAAGAGCATTAAAATTAATGGATTATAATTCGACCCGCAAAAGACTTGTTCTTCCGGAGTATGGACGCCACATACATAACATGGTAGCCCATGCAGTGACTATTGAGGATGGAGAAGAACGAATGAGATGTGCCCAAAGCATCATAAACATCATGGGCAACCTGTTTCCACATCTGCGCGACTATGCCGACTTCAAGCATAAGTTGTGGGATCACCTGGCAATTATGTCGGAATATAAACTCGACATCGACTACCCTTACGAAATAACACAGCAAGAGGTACTAAATAAAAAGCCGGAGCGCATGCCCTATCAGAATAGCAAAATGAACTATCTTCACTACGGCAAACTGATTGAGGAGCTAATAGAAAAAGCGATTACAATAGAGGACGAGATAGAGCAAAAACAACTCATCAGCCTCATTGCCAACCACATGAAGAAATCGCTAATGATTTGGAATAAAGATTCGGTAACCGACGACAGAATCCTCAACGACATAAAAATGCTATCAAAAGGGCAGCTTAAAGTTGATGAAAGTTTCAAAACAGCCGATTTCAACGAAGGCGGATATACACAAAACTACACCCAGCGAAACAAAAAACGTAAATACATCAACAAAAATTACGAACGTCGCAACACTCACTACCAACGTAACAACCAATAAAAGATAACTACCCAATGAGCCAATTCATTATTGAAGGCGGACATCGCCTTAGCGGGGAGATTACACCCCAAGGGGCTAAAAATGAGGCACTTCAAGTACTATGTGCTCCCCTGCTTACCAAAGATGAAGTGACCATTAACAACATTCCCGATATAGTGGATGTTAACAACCTCATCGACCTGATAGAGTCAATGGGCGTTGAGGTAAACCGCACCGACAGGCACACATGCACCTTTAAGGCTGAAAATGTAAATCTCGAATATCTGCAAACAGAAGATTTCAAGAAGAGAGCCTCATCACTGCGCGGATCGATAATGATAATGGGTCCCTTGCTTGCAAGATATGGAAAAGCATACTACCCAAAGCCCGGTGGCGACAAGATAGGGCGCCGCAGACTTGACACCCACTTCATAGGATTTCAAAACCTGGGAGCTCGTTTCCATTTCGACTCCGATGAGATATTCTACACCGTAGAGGCTCACGACATGAAAGGTGCCTACATGCTTCTTGACGAAGCATCGGTAACCGGAACCGCCAATATAATAATGGCTGCGGTGCTCACCAAAGGAGAGACTACAATATATAATGCAGCTTGCGAACCATATATACAGCAGCTTTGCAGCATGCTGGTATCGATGGGTGCAAAAATAGGCGGTATAGGCTCCAACCTCCTCACCATCGAAGGCGTAGAGTCATTGGGAGGTTGCAATCACACCATACTTCCCGATATGATTGAAGTAGGTTCTTTTATAGGTATGGCTGCAATGACAGGCAGCGAAATAACCATAAAAGGAGCCGGAGTAAAGCAACTGGGCATTATACCGGCATCATTCCAAAGAATGGGTATAAAAATGGATATTATTGGTGATGACATACACATACCAGCACAGGATTCGTATTGCATTGAGTCATTTATAGATGGCTCTATAATGACCATTGCCGACGCACCATGGCCGGGCTTAACCCCCGACTTGCTAAGTATCTTCCTGGTAATTGCCACACAAGCCAAAGGCAGCGTGCTTATTCATCAAAAGATGTTTGAGAGCCGACTCTTCTTTGTTGACAAACTAATAGACATGGGAGCCAAAATAATACTTTGCGACCCCCACCGTGCAACAGTTATTGGCCTCAACAGGGAGACAAGCCTGCGCGGCACCACAATGACATCGCCCGATATACGTGCGGGAGTTGCACTTCTCATAGCAGCACTATCGGCCACAGGCACCAGCACAATACACAATATTGAGCAGATTGACCGTGGATATCAGAATATTGACAAACGATTAACTGCATTAGGAGCTAAAATTAGAAGGGTAAATTGACGTTTTCTGATAAGAAAAAATGAAAAACCGGATTAATAAACAGCATTAATCCGGTTTTTTTATATACCCAAAACAACCATTGGTCAAAACTGAAATCAAGTGCGAACACCCTCAATTAGAACAAAAGTGAATATCAAACGCACAATAACATAACATTTTTTCGAGTAACAAACACGATTATATTTTAACACTTGTGTTAAAATAGTGTTAAATACGAAAAACTAACAATACACCCACAAACAGGATAACTTCTTAAACATCAATACAATACAAAACAAACCTTATAAAGATAGAAACATAATTCACATTTCAAAACATTTTTTCCAGCAATTTCAATATTATACAGCATATATTTGCAGTGACAAAAAACCGCCATCAACAAATAAGTTCTGTTTACATAAAAACTAAAAAACCAATTAAAAATATACAGAACTTTGTGACGGATAAAAATCAAAACTATGTTGAAATTAAAGTATTGCTTAACGATTGCGTTATTCTTTGCAATTGTATTATCGTCGGCAACAGATGATTTTAACAAGAAAGAGAATGCATTGACCGACATGATGCCCAGCATCTCAACCACCGAGTTGATTGACGGCACTCCTTTCAATGCAGACACACTTAAAGGCAAAATGGTAGTCATCAACTTCTGGGCTTCCTACCATGCCACATCACGCATGAACAACTATCTGCTGGTAGAATTGGCTAACACTTATAAAGATAAATCGTTCTATAATGCCAACGGACTTGAAGTTGTAAGTATCTCTTTCGACAGGTTTAAATCGCCGCTAAAACGAGCTATCGACATTGACGGAACAGAATCGTTCTTCCATATCTGCGACTATCTTGGTGATGATTCATCATTGGCACAAATCTTCGACATTAAAAAACCGGTAAACTTACTGGTTGATGGCGAAGGCCGTATCATTGCCCGCGACTTCGAATTGAGCGGGATTGAATCAACTCTTAAACTAATGTCTCAAAATTGAGTTATATTAGTATTCAAAAGAGATTTAAAATGAAAAAAGCATTTTTATTACTATCGCTATTTTGGGTTACACTCTCCGCATCAATATTTGCCGACGAGCCTGTAACCGGCCTCGAGAAGGGCAATAAAGCTCCTGAAATTGAGCTTAAAAACCCACAAGGGGAAATCATCAAACTATCCGACCTGAAAGGTAAAATTGTGCTTATCGACTTTTGGGCATCGTGGTGCGGTCCATGCCGACACGAAAACCCAAATATTGTGAGTGCATACGAGAAGTACAAAAATGCCGGTTTTACATCAGGTAAAGGTTTTACGGTACTAAGCGTATCGCTTGATGTGAAACATGAAGCATGGGTAAAGGCCATAGCCGACGACAAATTATCATGGCCTTACCACATGAGCGACCTTGCCGGATGGAGAAGTAAAGCAGCTGCAACATATGGTGTTAGAGCCATACCTTCCAGCTTCCTTATCGATGCCGATGGCATAATTATCGATAAAAACCTCAGAGGCGAAAGACTGACAAATACTCTTGAGTCGCTGAAGAAATAACCGATTTTAATAAATCATCTGCTACAAGGACGGCTATAATGGCTGTCCTTGTCTGTTTAAATCTGTCAAATTGTCGCAAATACAATATTGGCAAAGAAATTGATTGATATGTAAAGGGCTTGATAACCCTAATAATAATCAATAAAAACAAAAATATTATATATCTAAAATGGCAAATAAAAGAGCTGACAACAATCCTGCGGAGGAGCATAAAGAGCCTATCGACCAGGAAGTTAACGGTACAGATATTAATACGGAAGAGCCTGCAATAGAGGCCGAAACAGCACAGGAAGGCAAGTGTAGCGAAATGGAAACAATGCAGAATACCATAAACGAACTCAACGACAAATACTTGCGCCTAAGTGCCGAGTTTGACAACTATCGTAAGCGCACCCTAAAGGAGAAAATGGAGCTGACCAAAACTGCCGGTGAAGGAGTTTTGCTGGGTCTGTTGCCTGTTGTTGATGATTTTGAGAGAGCATTGAAGCATATCGGCGAATCGGATAATGTGGCTGCACTGCGTGAAGGTGTTGATTTGATTTACAATAAATTCAGAGATTACCTTACCCAGAAGGGAGTGAGTGAAATCGAGGCCATCAACCAGGAATTTAACACTGATGTGCACGAGGCCGTTACAAACATACCTGCTCCAACACCCGACATGAAGGGCAAAATATTGGATTGCATCGAGAAGGGATATATGCTCAATGACAAAGTGATACGCTTCTCGAAAGTGATTGTTTGCGAGTAAAAAACTGATACAACTATGTCAAAAAGAGATTATTACGAAATATTAGAAGTAGCCAAAACAGCTTCGGCCGATGAGATAAAAAAAGCCTATCGGAAGAAGGCAATTCAGTTTCACCCCGATAAAAACCCGGGCGATAAAGCTGCCGAAGAGAAGTTTAAGGAGGCTGCCGAAGCTTATGAGGTACTATCCAACCCCGAGAAAAAACAGCGTTACGACCAATATGGACACGCCGGCGTGGGTGGTGCATCAGGTGGTTTTGGCGGTGGCGGAATGTCGATGGAGGATATTTTCTCACACTTCGGTGATATCTTCTCCGGAGGGTTTGGCGGATTCGGAGGGTTTGGCGGATTTGGCGGCGCATCGAGAGGCCAGCGCGTAAATAAAGGGTCGGACTTAAGGGTAAAGGTCAAACTTAACCTACAGGAGGTGGCCAACGGTGCCGAAAAGAAGATTAAGGTGAAGAAGATGGCGCCCTGTAAACATTGTAGTGGCACCGGAGCCGAGAAAGGCTCAGGCTTCAGCACCTGTACCACTTGCCATGGTAGCGGCCACGTAACCCGCATCTCCAACACAATACTGGGTCAGATGCAGACTTCATCGCCCTGCCCCACTTGTAGCGGCGAAGGAAAGATAATTACCAATAAGTGTACACACTGTGCCGGAGAAGGAATAGTTAAAGAGGATGAAATCATCACTTTAAACATACCAGCCGGAGTTGAAGAGGGAATGCAACTATCAATGTCGGGGCGGGGGAATGCGGCACGTCGCGGCGGTATTAACGGCAACCTGCTTATACTGATTGAAGAGGAGAAACACCCCGAATTAATTCGAGATGGCTCAAACCTGGTCTATAACCTTTACCTTAGCATTCCAGATGCGATATTGGGAGCACCAGTGGAAGTGCCTACAGTAGATGGCAAGGTGAAAGTGAAAATAGATCCGGGCACACAACCGGGTAAGATACTGAGGCTAAAGGGCAAAGGACTACCCGATGTAAACGGATATGGCAAGGGTGACCTGCTAGTGCGTGTGGATGTGTTTGTACCCAAAGATATATCGAAAGAGGATCGAAAGGTTATAGAAAAATTGAAAGAGTCGCAGGCGTTTACCCCTGGTGCCAGTGAGAAGGATAGCTTCTTCTCCCGCATGAAAACGATGTTTGAATAGATAAAAAGCCGGCGAAAGTCGGCTTTTATTTTTTCAACCACAAATCAATTGAACCATTAAGGAAGTTAAGAAAATAAATAGTAACTACCTCTCGCCGCCCCAGCGGCATAAAAGCCTGACTATTTTACTATCAGTGTTTCTTGGCAAGCCAAGCAAACAAGTCGAGCGAGCGCCGCTGGACTTCGTTTCTCACTACGTTCGAAATGAGATTCCTCCCTGCAGTCGGAATGACTTCGCCCATAGTTATTTTAGGGGCGGGAGGGATTGGGGCGGCAAAGCCGCCCCAATCCCCCTTAATAACAGCACGAAGCCTTGTCATTCCGACCGTAGGGAGGAATGACTTTGTCAACTTTTATTTGGAGGGATAGCAAGCCATCCGTCATCTCGAACGAAGTGAGAGATCTCATTACCATTAAATATCCTTTTCACTTGTAGTAAAAAAGTCATTTAAGGAGATTAAGAAAAGACAGCAACTACCTTCCGCCGCCCCAGCGGCATAAAAGCCTGACTATTTAACTATTTTACTCTTTAACTATTAAACTATTCAGCTATTTAGCTATTTAACCATTCAACTAACTAACTCCTCCCTCCCTTATCTTTCATCACCATCATCTGTCAGAATATTAACCAGCAAATCAACCAGCCCCTCCATTTTGGTGAAGTTGAGATGCTCTTTGGTATCATTGGGTGTATGGTAATAACTCTCTTCTCCTGAAAATATAAAAATTGAAGGAACACCTTTCTCAATAAAACTCCGTTGATCGGAATAATTCATATACTTTGCATTGCCATCAGTACTAAAGCCTATTTTATCACTCTCTTTTGTTTGCAACAAAAATTCATCAACCAAATGCAAATCTACATCTGACGAATACATAAGAAATAATTTTTCAGGTTTAGCTTCAAGCTCATTTCCTACCCCGCCAACCATATCCAAATTAATGATATGCTTGATTTTTGAGACATCCACTCCAAAATAATTGACAAAATGATGTGAGCCCAATAACCCAACCTCTTCGGCCGAAAAGGCAACAAAAACAATATTATGAGTGGGACGTCGTCCATTTTTATAGCAAGCCATTAGGTTACTTGCCGTTTCCAAAAGCACTGCCACCCCCGAAGCATTATCATTGGCTCCCGGATACATCACGCCATCATCAACTCCCAAGTGGTCGTAGTGAGCGGATATAATGATGCAACTATCGGCATTGGTGCCAGGTATTAATCCTACAATATTTTTGCAAACCAAAGCTTTTTCTTTCCTATTGAGATGAACAATCACGCTATCGGTAACTTGCAGCCCTCGACACTGCTGCCGCTCACTTTTATTTGCAATACGTTGCAATCGAAGACTTAATGCACGAGAAGTAGTAATAGAAAAACTGGGATTTTGCGCTGTCCCAGACAAAGTTGCCGTTCGGAATATTCCGATATTATTACCCACAGCTGATGCTTCAACTGCTTTATTGAAAACATCACTGCTTAGAGTATATTTAACATCACAATTAAAATCCGTTTGCGTAGAGACCAGCTTAAGATGCGCCACATCATCCCGATATGGAAATATTACAAATGATTTGCGTCCGCTCAGTTCACCAAATCCATCAGGCTTACCAAATGAAAAATAGGCAAAATCTTTACAGATATAGAACTTTTTCCCATTTACTACGATGTTGGAAGTACTATCAATATCACTAAGAATTTTTACCGGGAACTCTTGAAAATAATCTTTCACACCCGGCAATTTAAGTTCGGGAACTTCATTTGCCATAAAAACATTGCGAATGTAACTTGCAGCCTCATCGGCTCCTCCGTTGGTGATGCCCCTACCTTTTTTGCTTATAGAAGTCAACGAATCAATGTGAACCACCAAGTTTTGGTGAATCAATGATTGACAATGTATCTGTAGCAGCAGGCTTGTGCTAAAAATAAACAACAAAAGAAATCTCATAGCAGGGTAATTTTGTTCATTAAATGTGTATGTCCTTCAAACACAAATCTCATCACCCACGAATCTTTAAGCATTTGGGCCAAGGGATTAAGGCAATACAAAACAATAAATTTAACAATTAAGCCTATCCCTTTTACTGCAAATAATAAAAACAGGTAAAATAATAGTGTACGTAATTTTACTGGAGAAATTTTACGAGGGTTACCTGCAAATAAATCCTTACAATCGACAATAACGCTAGTGATTTTTTCTCTTAGCATCAGTATATTACTTAAAATAGTTTAAGAGAGCTAGGCAAATAAACCTAACTCTCAATACATGTTAAACATCTAAATTCACTATCATTCCCCACCCAACTCCCCTTTCCCCTTCAAATATTCAAGCAGCTTCTCAAGCACCGGATCGCCACCTTTCATATATTCGCTGGCAATGTATGGTATGTGTATGTCGGGGTAGAGAATGCCGTTGATGGCTTTAGTATGCTCGTCCATCTCCATAGTGGAAACCGATGCAGTAAAACTCATAAATTTAACCTCTGTAACCTCACCAAATCTTAAAGCATTACGCAACAATGGTTCACCCACTACAACTCCGATATTATTGTATTGTACCATATTTGCAAAACTTGCCGCCGAAGAACCGGTATCCTTACTCACCAAAACGTAATATTTCATTGCCCCTTTATACATGGAAGATTTTAAAGGGACATCTCTGTAAAACATGGAATCGGGCAGGGATATAGTTTCTCCCAAATAATCGGAAGAAAAGCCATAATCTAACGTAGCGTCAGAGATTCTCAGCATCCCTCCTGCCTGATAGGGTATAGAGTCTTTGTTACACATAAGCGACATCATTTCATCAAACGCATCCATTGAACCACCCGGATTATAACGTAAATCAATAATAACCGATTCTCCTTCAAGTTTTTTAACCCGGTCGATTAAAGAGGATAATTCCTTAACTATTTTATCATTATCGTTAAATTCACCAATGCGGATATAGCCACAACCATCCCGAAGGGCTGTCTCCACATTTACTTTCTTATTTGACAAACCAATAAAGCTATCACCATCTATATCAATTTGAATGATACCTCTGTTACGTTCCAAAGTAACACCATACTGAGGTTTAAAATAACATCCATACACCCCAAGCATATTTTTAGAATCTAAAAATCTCCTGCCTGCCGAATATTTTAAAATTTCATCCACACTAATACCGTCAATTGCAATAATCCTGTCGCCTCTTTCCAACTTAGTATTACGCGGGTTATCTACTATCAAAGTATCATTTACCAACAAAAGACCGATATCCAATGCCTTTTCATTTTTCAGCAGATTTTTTGCCTGTTTTAAGCCCTTTTTACCTCGACTTAAATTTTCAATTTTAAACCCCACCTTTAATCCAACCATAAAATGGGGGGTCGTTATATGTGAGATAATTAAAAGCATCACAAAAATAATGAACAGCCTCGGTTGCGGTAATTGAGTCGTTAGGAAGTGACGATGTCAAACTGTCTATTTTAGCATCAACCGCATTTTCAGAATAGATAGAAAACAAATTGGGATGGTAATTCTTAATCAATTCTTTAAACGCACGAATGGAATCAGCAGTAATTACCATTTTTTTGTTTTCCCAATGAAACTTAGGCTCATGGGTACCGGTCGGTTTTACAGATTTACAGCCACCAAAGGCAATTACACTAAGAATTGCGGCACTGAAAAAAACTTTATTAAACACAATTTCATTTTTCATAAATCAAATGATTTGGTCAGAATAAAGATAAATAAAATTACTCAAAATATTATTAATCACCACTAAACAATGGCTCTTTTGTTACAACCAACACCTCATCACTCCCTGCAAGACTCAATGTTAAGGAATGATTGTCCAATGCACTCTGCATCCATTCATGTATTTTACAACTTTCGAGGTGGAGCAAATCGTTTGTAGAAATGCCATTTACCATTGAAATCTGCTGTCCAACTCTAAGACCTGATTTATAGGCAGATGACCCATCCCAAACAAAGGAAACATAAATACTACTGTCTTTAATATCATATTTAAAACCATGCGTCTTGAAATTATGATCATCATATTTTTCAGAAATATTTATGGAGTAGAATTTCCCCTTGGGGAAATCAAGAATTATGTTATAATAATTAAGTATCCCGGCACCAATGACATCAATGGGCAGAAGCGGAGAGTCATCGGTATAAACGATCATACCGTCAACCTTGCCGTTTCCCAATGTGAACGAAGGCACTTTGAGCAGTTTATGAATCGACTCTTCTGTTTTATTTCCATAACCCAGACCTGTTGAATAAAGTTTCCCTACCCCTGTAGCCACCTCCTTCTCTTTAATAAGGCTTATTCTCGATTCTTGAATTTCAACAGTAGCATTATCGCCCAGATCTAAAAGCATGGTAGAACTAAAACCATTGGAAAAACCGGCCACAACCGTCGGTCCGTCATATAACTTTTGAGCGTAAAAATCTGACACATTATTTATCTTTCTTACATCATCAGTTATGATTATCTCTTCTAATCCCAATTTCCAAACACAACTTTTCATCAGATTGTAACCGATAATTCCATCTATATCGCAATTTTTCTCCATCTGAAAATCATCAATAACACCAACACCTACATTGCTGAATTTTACATCTCCTATAGTGACATCTGCCAAGCCCAACTTTATACTCTCTTTTTCAAAGCCATCGTTTATCACAGTGGATGCATCTACCAGAAAACCAGCGTTCACGGCTACCTCCTTTGAAACAAGAGTGTAGGCCGAGCCGGAATCTAAAATAAAACGATACCTCTTGCCAGAGCTGGCAAATTGAACATCACTAAGCACCACAACACCTCTATTAATCTCAAAATCAAGATTATGATAAAAGTTCTTAGTAACTAATTTGGTGCTTTTAAATCGTTTAACA
>CAZWOA010000032.1:20671-33567 GCA_964635545.1 uncultured Marinilabiliaceae bacterium | reverse complement strand
TCCACCCGCTGATGACGCACAGATAGCATCTGCACAATTCCATTTTGCATTCGCATCAGCGCTTTAGCGAGGTAGTTGCTATTTCTATTGATAACTCTATCAACAGTTGATTTCAAAATATGGGGCATGGTATCCAGATGATGCTTATGACCATCAATAAAAGATGTGGCGCCTGCCATGGTTTGTTCTTGAAGCTGAACAAGATAGCCATAAAAGTCATCAACTGATTTCAATATAAATGCAGCAACGGCAGTGGGTGTTTTAAGCCTTGTGTGAGCCACCATGTCAACCACCGACTCATCGCGCTCATGCCCAATACCGGTGAGAACCGGAATGGGAAACTGAGCCACATTAACCGCCAGATTATAACTATCGAAGCAAAGTAAATCGGTGGAAGAGCCACCACCACGAATGATTGCCACTGCATCAAAAAAATCATCATACTCATACACCTGTTCCATGGCTGAAATTATAGACTCTTCGGCATCATTACCCTGCATTATTGCCGGAAAAAGCTTCAAATATATCTTATAATTAGGTGAATGACTCTCTATCTGATTTACAAAATCCTCGTATCCGGCTGCTGATGAAGATGATATGATTGCAATACGCTGTAAAACCGGCGGCAAATCAAGTTCTTTGTTCATGCCGGCAATACCGTCAGCCTCAAGGGCTTCAATAATCTCACGCCTGCGACGTGCCATATCGCCCAATGTATATGTGGGGTCAATATCAGTAATATTAAGGCTCATGCCAAACACCTCGTGATACTCAACGGAAGCTTTCACCATCACTTTTAATCCTCGGGTGAGAGCCTGCCCCGTGGTGGTTTCAAGATATGGCTTGAGCATTCGAAAAGTAAAAGCCCATATGGTAGCCCGGGTTTTAGCAATAATCTGGTCTCCAGTATCCGACTTCTCTATCAGTTCGAGATAGCAGTGCCCGCTACGGTTACTGTTTAGCTCACTAATTTCGGCAACTACCCAAATAGGCATGCCGAATGAATGTGCCAGTTCCTGTTTTATTTTCAAGTTTAACTGATGAAGAGTCAGATGGTTATGTATATTGCTCATCGTTTTATCAATTTTTGGCTCTTCACAAAGGTACCACAATCAATCCGTATTATATATACACCGGCAGCAAAGTTGGATGCGGGAATTGTTATCGTCCCTACAGAAACTGCAGAGTTCCACATCAGTCGGCCATCAATATTCATCACCTCTACCCTTACATTATGCCCCGTATCGGGTATAAAAATAGATATTTGCTCGTTGAATGGATTGGGATAAACCGAGATACATCCGGCATTCAAATCATCGGCAGGAGTAACGACTCCACCGGCACTTCCAAAATCAGGAATACCATAGCCATACTGAAAATCGGGCGTTGAAAAACGATTGCCCGATTGGCGTATTGCTTCCACGATTGCGGCAGCGCTTTTATCGGGATGAGCCTGCCATAGACAAGCTGCTAGTCCTGAAATTATTGGACTTGCAAAAGAGGTACCGTTAGAGTTATAATTCATATTATAAAATGCCACCGTTCTAGTATTAACACCAAGTGCCACCACATCAGGCTTGATAGATTTACACACAGTGCTTCCTAAGGATGAAAACGATGCCAGCACACCATCGGACGACACAGCACCAACGGTTAGAACTTCAGGAGCATCGGCAGGCATAATAACATATTGCCAGCTATTACCACGCTCATTACCAGCACTATTCACCACAATCATTCCCTTCTGGGCGGCTATTGAAGCGGCTCTTGAGATGCGCGTAGTACCGTTGAGCATATCATGTGTATAGTTCATAGTACTATTATCGAAATAGAAATACCCCAACGACGACTGAACCACATCAACACCCAAGCTATCAGCCAGTTCGGCGGCACAAATCCAGTAATCAGGCTCAATGGGATACTCAAAAGCGGTACTTTCGGTGCGAAAAAGGTAGTAGGAAGCATCGGGGGCAGAGCCAACCATCCAACCCTCAGCCTTTGCGGCGATCACCGAAAAAACCTGCTGCCCGTGGGTATGGGTATTATAAAACTGAGAGCCATCACCCACAAAATCTTTGTATCCCAGCAATCGACCATCATTAAACACATGCTGCAGTGCCGTGGTATTATCCACATTAAAGAAACCGGCATCCAAAATGGCTATCTGCATGCCCTCGCCTGTATAACCCTCATTATGAAGATGATGTCCTCCAACCATTTCGAGCTGATTCAAAGAAGTTACCGCTTTTAGGGTAGTATTATCATCGGTATATTTCATAATAAGCGACCTACCCTTTGGCGGCTCCCAAGTTACCTCCACCGAAGCCACATAAGGCAAGGACGATATAGCACCAGCCACATCATCGGTACAAAACACAATGGCGCCATTCATCCAACGGGTGGTGTGCTTTATAATAGCTCCAAGGTTTTCAATAGCGTCAACATAATGGGCGTTAACCGGAATATCATAATCATCAATAGAAATATTCTGCCTTGTGCGCCTATCTATTGCACGCTGTGAAAGGAATTCGTGAGGATGATCAGCACTAAAAGGTGAGCCATCTTTATCGGCAAACTGCACAAAATACCCCTTCTGCTGTGATTGAGCCAACACCGGGAAGATAAACACAGCAAAAAACAATAGCAAAAATCGTATTATGTATCTAATATTAAAATAGTTACCACACAAAGACAACATCTTTTTCATAGCAAAACGGAATAACGGGTTTGCCTTAAATTTACCATTTTATTTTTTTTCAAAAGCCAACATCAATCACTATTTTATAATTACAAAAAAGAGCCACCATAAAATGATGACTCTTTACAAATACTTCAAAAGGAATAACTATTTATAAATCAGAAGTTTAGAGTTATTTTTCCACTAAAATGGGTTCCTGCCTGAGGATAATAATATACCCAACTCTCCTGTCGTGGAGTGGAAGTGCCATTCTCGAAAAGTGATACACCGGCATAGCCATTATTAATATATTTATTATTGAAAATATTGTTAATGGACAACTGGAACACCACACGCTTCATTGAGGCAGGAAAGAGAGAATAATCGAACTGCAGGTCATTAACAAAATATGAGTCGATGCTGCGCTCATCACTGCTAGTATTATCGAGATACTGCTTACCCACATATTTCGAAATAAAGGATGCTTTAACCTGCTTAACCGGCATCACAGATATCATTGAAGCGGCCACCACCGAGGGTGAGAAAGCAATATTGGTAGTTCCCAGGCTCTGTTTCAACCATTTACCTGTTGATTCCCAATTATCGTCGAGCACATCGCCTTGCAATATGAAGTCATCAACTTTATTTTCGCTAAATGTCAGGTTAGCATCCCAGTTAAGCCACGAAGTGATTTTGGCACCTGCCGTAATCTCAACACCTCTGCGGAAACTCTTCTCCACATTGGTCATTATATCGTAGCCCACCTCGCTCTTTTCGCCTGTTGGCAGAAGTTGGTCTTTATAGAACATATAGAAGAAATTCACATTGGCATTCACGCGCGATGACACAAAGCTATAGCCTAATTCCCAGTCATATAGCCTCTCGGAAAGCGGAGTTGCATTAGGGTCGCCATTGGCATCTTTAAGGTTGGTGCGGGTAGGCTCACGGTTAGAGATACCTAGCGATGTATAAGCCTTATTTTTTGAGTTGAAATCGTAGTAAACACCGGCCTTAGGGTTGAAGAAGTTGTAACTCTGGTCGATATTCATCGCCATAACATCATCATCAAAACCCGTAATGGCATAATTTATAATGCGATACTGCAAATCAACCATCACATTAAGGCCTTCGGCAGGTTGCCAGTTTGCCTTACCGAAAACATTAAAATCCTTCTTATCACCATTGTTTTTATACCATTGGTCGCCTTTCTGATGGTTGCCCATGTAGCGCATCCACACCACCTCGCCAAAGTGGTCGCCATCATACCTGTTCCAGCCGGCACCCACCGAGAAATCAAAGTTTTCGGGATGATAACCTGCCGATACCACAGCACCGTAGAAGTGATTGCGCATCCATTTTTGCTGAATGGCATCAGTGCTTTTTATGGTAACTCCGTCTATCACAACATTATCCCATCCATATTTAGAGTATTTGCGATTAGCTTTATAGCTATCATAAAACCCCTCGCCAAATGTGTAGTGAAGTGTGGCATTAACATCGAACAGTGAGCTAACAGTATAGCTATGAGCCAGTTGATAATGAGTTTGGCGATAATTATCGGTCTCGTCATCATAAAAGCGGGTATTGCCATTCTCATCCTTATATTTACCGGCCGAGTTATAACGCCTGTCCTTATCCATCTCCTCCTTGGTAACCCCATTCCAGCTTATTCCTGTTTTTTGATTTCCATGAATCACCGTTGCACGAAGCAGGCTACGGTCGTTAACCATAGCAGCACCAAGGTATAGCGAATGATGATCGGAGAAGGCGCGACGCACATATCCATCGGTTTGAAGATCAGTATATCGGGCCTCAAACGCATATTTTTTGTTGATAAGCCCGGTATTCATCTCGGCACTATTAATAAAAGTGTTGAATGAACCCACAGCCGAACTAACGGTTGCGCCGGGATTGGCATTATAGTTATTGGTGCGCATATTTATAGTGGCACCAAAAGCAGCTGCGCCATTGGTAGAAGTTCCCACACCGCGTTGAATCTGAATCTCCTCTACCGAGCCTGCAAAGTTGGGCATATTGGCCCAGAAAACCGACTGACTTTCAGCATCATTGAGCGGAATACCGTTGGCGGTGATGTTGATACGTGTTGGATCGGCACCCCTGATGCGCAAAGCAGTGTATCCCAAGCCTATACCCGACTCGGAAGTGGTTACTGCCGAAGGAGTTAAGCTAAGCATATAAGGAATATCATTAGTTACCTGACGCTCCTTAATATCGCTTTTGCTGATATTGGTGTAAGCCACCGGAGTTTTTGAGCCGGCACGAATGGCCGATACAACCACCTCGTTGGTTACAAGGTGCTCCTCTTCAAGCCTGAAGTCGATATTTGCATTTTTTCGAAGCTGAACTGTGCGATCCTGAGATTTAAAACCGATATAGGAAACACGTAAAGTTGTAATTCCACCCTTGGGCAATTCGATGGAGTAGCTACCATCATTACCACTTACTGTGCCTTTACCGGTATCGGACACCACTATATTGGCACCGGGCAGAGGCTGGCCATCGAGGCCGCTAATTTTCCCACTAACAACAATCTGAGCCATTAGGGAACCAAACATCACCATCTGAAACAGAAAAAGTGAAGCAAACTTTTTAATCATAAAGCAGTTAATTTTAAATTGTTAAAAATCACTGCAATGGGAGATTTCTGAAATAAAAACGAAATATGTTTTTCCCTTAGCGGCATTATCCGCTCAGGTTCAGAGGGTATGATCTCAGCCCGCAATATTAGGGCACCCCATTGTAGAAATGTGGTACAAATATATTCCTATGAACGATAAAAACAAAATATCAACGGCATATTTTTTGAACGTATCTTTTCATGCAACCGAAGATAATTTGGTACAAAGTGCTTTTTTCTATAATTTGGCATCCATATTTATTAAAAACATGAAACGACTACTTATTCTCACACTCAGTATTATATGCCTAATGCCGGCAATGGCCCAGTTCGATGTATTTGGCAACAGTATTCCTACAGCACCTAAGAGAGCCGATTTACCCAATACTCCAAATATAACAGACTCTAAAGGGCTGAAACAGGGTGAGTGGAGTAAAAAATACGATAACGGAAATTATATCTATAAAGCTACGTTTAAAGATGATAAGCTTGTGGGCACGATGACACGCTACTACGAGAATGGTAAAAAAAGTGCAGTACTCAACCATAGAAATGACGGTAAAGCCGAGGCCAAACTATATAACGAAAGTGAATCTTTAATTGCCGAAGGACTTTATATTGGCACCTCTCGCGATAGTATTTGGAGGTTTTATGACGATAACCAACTTCTTAAATCAACAGAGCCATATAATAATGGAGTTATCGACGGAGTGCTTACCATATTCTATCCCAATGGACAGATATCCGAAGAGATAACTTATGTAAAAGGCAAAAAACACGGTCCATGGACACGCTATGGAAGAGGCAGCGGCAAGCAGCTTATTGCAGGCTACAACAACGATAAACTGCACGGATCATACAAAACATACAACTCCAACGGCGTGTGTGACGTTGATGGTCAATATGTTAATGGCATTGAAGATGGAGCATGGAAAATTTATGACTCCGAAGAGGATAGCTATTACACTATGAAATATAAAAACGGAGTGCTGTTAAATTCAAAAGAAGTGGACGAGCGCATGGCAAAGAAAATGGCTCAATATGAGAAACAGCGAAGACTACTAAAAGACCCAGAGCAGTACCGCAACGATCCCGACGGCTACATGAACAATTGATATATGGAATATCTCAACAATATTCATATCCATTAATCATGTTATTGTAGTTTTTATAATGAACCACCGCATCTTCCATGAGAGAGACACTTTTAAAGCCCGATTTTTTTGCAATTAAATCTTTTGAAAAAACGAAACCGCTCTTCACCAGGTTTTTTGCATATTCTACCCTATATCGAGAGACATAATCGGAGAAAGTTTCGCAAAATACATTGTTGAAAACATACGAAACACTATCGTGATTACACTTAATTTTATCAGCTAAATCCCAAATAGTGAGATTACTATCCAGATATATTTCATCTTCATCAAACAGTATTTTCAACTGCTGCTTTATATACATAACATTCTCCCAATCAACACTACTGCTAAACCTATAATCATGATTATATTTCTCGTCAACAGTTATTTTTCGAATAAAAAAAGATTCCTGACGATAACCCATAAATCCCAGCACAATAATAACAGAGGAGAATAAAATAGAGGGGCCGATAAGATAGGTCCAATCATTCAAAAAATGTTCTTTACCGAGTATGGCAAGGGTTACTCCACCTCCAATTGCTAAGAAAATCACCAGAGTTAAAGATAGATAATAATTAATGCGCTTAGACTCATCACCCGAATAATATTGCTTAATTTGCTCTTTATGAATATACAACTGCTTTACAATTCTATAGGAATAAAACAAACCCTGCACCACAAACAAAGCACGACATGACACATATGTAAAACGCTGAAACATATACACTTTATTTGTCATATCATCTACCGACAACATATCATACAAATACTTTATATGTTCACTCTTAGACATCAAAATAACTCCAATACTATATTGAAAAACAAATATGCCAGGAAATATAAAATAACGACCATGAGATTTAAACGAAAATGACTCATCAACAGTTAAAAGAAGAATGTATATATAAAAAGTAGGGAAAATAATAAGGTTGAGCGCCTGATACGGTATATCGAAATAGTGATAAATATCGGGTAATGGCACATAGTAAAACATATGAGATAGATACAGAAAGAACATCATCACCATAAAGTAGCCCAAAAATGACTTTGATCTATTTTTTCTGTTACTGCTCAACATAATTGCCCAAAAAAGAGAGAACACAATTGGACTAAGTAATGTGAGCACTTTAAGCATAATAATACTACAAATGGGTTATCTGAAAATACAAAGTTCCGACAAACATAAACAGCCATACGATATAATAGAAAATATTTTTACAATAACACTATTTCCATTGATGAATTGCATTAATTTAAGAATGAATAATATAAAATAAGACGGCACATCTAGTTTTTTTTATTATCTTTACGCCATTGAATTAAAGCTAATTGAGTATCTCTAAATGAAAAAAAGAGCATACATACTGTTTGCAATATTAGCAAGTGCTATGATGATGGTGGTTTCGGCAGTGCCACACCATCACCACGATTACCACGACGGTATGGCATGCATTCTCAGCGATATTACCCATGAACATCACTGCGATAATAGTGGACAAGCTACAAATACCAACCATCACGATACACCAAAGGAGAGTTGTGCATCACACGGCCTTTACACCTCGCCTCAAAATGAGTATGCCGACATTGCATTATCTCCTGTACCCGACGATTTTAACAACTTCCTTATACTGGCTATACTGCCGGCAGAGTTAGTTACAACACCATTTTTTACTTATACCAAAAAATGGTTTAAACCACTTTTACCCCAGCTGCCATTATTGGCACATACCTCCGCCAACGGATTAAGAGCACCTCCGTCTCTATAAAAATCATCATAGTAGTCAATAGTAAAAATTACTGCATCCATTTACCAACCTGTAAATGGAAAATTCAACATTAGATAATTTCAGAAAAAAATGATTTTTATGAAACAATATATAATGCCGCTATTCGTAGCTGCACTATTGTTAATATGGGGCTGCAACTCACAATCAGGCAAAAACAGCACTACAAATAAAGAAGTACACAGCCACGAGCATCATGACCATGATGGACATAATCACGACGAACACAATCATGATGGTCATAGTCACAACCATAATCACGATCACGATAGCCACAACCATGCCATTGAAGACCATGGGCATGACGAGCATGAACATTCGGATGAGATACACTTCTCCAAAGAACAGGCAGATGCAGTGGGACTTACCACAGAGACAGTTGGTGCAGGCTCTTTCCGCCAGGTGGTAAAAACCAGCGGTCAGATATTATCATCACAAGGCGATGAATCGACCATCGTAGCCACAGCCGACGGTGTGGTATCATTTGCGGGTAACTCAATAGCACCCGGAATGCAGCTGGGCGCGGGGGCAACCATCATGCGGGTTTCGGCACAGCAACTTCCCGAAGGCGACCCTGCCGTGAAGACAAAACTGGCTTGGGAAACGGCTCAAAAAGAGTATGAACGCGCCAAAAGTCTGGTTGCCGACCAAATAATATCCACCAAAGAGTTTGAGCAGATTGAACTGCGCTACAAAACAGCAAAAACAGCCTATGAAGCACAATCATCGGCGACCGGCAGAGAGGGCGTAAGGGTATCATCACCATTCGAAGGATACCTGAAAAGTCTGCTGGTAAACAATGGCGATTATGTATCAGTAGGACAACCAGTTGCGATAGTATCAAAAAATAGAAGGCTGCAACTGCGGGCCGAAGTATCGGAGAACTATTTTGCCGCACTGCGCAACATAAGCGATGCCAACTTCAAAACATCATACGACAACAAAACATATCAGCTCAACAGCCTCAATGGCAAGCTGTTATCATCAGGCAAATCATCCGATAGCCAATCATTTTTCATCCCCATAACCTTCGAATTCGATAATGTGGGCGATATCATACCGGGCTCATTTGTAGAAGTTTACCTACTCAGCACCCCAATGCAGGGCGTAATAACAGTGCCACAATCGGCAATTACCGAAGAGCAGGGATTAAACTTTGTGTATCTACAAGTGCACGATGAGGAGTATAAAAAGCAGGAAGTAACACTTGGCGTGAGCGATGGCGTGCGGGTGCTGATAAAAGATGGACTTCATGCCGGCAATGTGGTTGTAACCAAAGGCGTGTATCAGGTAAAACTTGCAGCCACCGCTTCGGTAATCCCCGAAGGACACAGCCACAGTCACTAATCGTCAAACAGAACTATCATGCTAAATAAGATAATTAAATTTTCGCTTAACAACCGCATATTTGTTCTGGTGGTTTCTCTGCTGCTTGTATTGGCAGGAAGCTACACCGCATCAAATATGGAGGTTGATGTGTTCCCCGACCTCAACGCCCCTACCGTGGTGGTGATGACCGAGGCCAAAGGAATGGCTCCCGAAGAGGTGGAGCGGCTTGTTACCTTCCCGGTTGAAACGGCGCTTAATGGTGCCACCGACGTGCGCCGCGTACGTTCATCATCAACCACAGGATTCTCAATTGTATGGGTTGAATTTGACTGGGGCACAGACATTTACCGTGCCCGACAAATAGTATCGGAGAAACTTGCTGTGGCTGCCGAGTCATTGCCATCAAACGCAGGAAACCCAACATTAGGGCCGCAGTCATCAATATTGGGCGAGATGATAATAATGGGTCTGACCTCCGACACAACATCGCTGCAGGAGTTGCGCACCATTGCCGACTGGGTTATACGCCCACGCCTGCTGGCCATGGGTGGTGTGGCACAGGTAACCGTGATGGGTGGCGAAATTAAGGAGTATCAGATACTTCTTAACCCCGAGAAGATGAAGCATTACGGCATAAGCATTGACGAGGCCATTGCTGCATTGCGCGATATGAACCAAAATGCTGCCGGAGGTGTGCTTTACGAATATGGCAACGAATATATTATACGGGGAATAGCATCGGTCAACGACGTTGCCCTGATTGGGAAATCGGTGGTGAAGGTGATAAACGATGTGCCCATAATGCTCGAAAACATTGCAGATGTGCAAGTTGGGAATAAAGCTCCAAAACTTGGAGTGGCATCCGAGCGGGGCAAACCTGCTGTTCTTATCACCGTTACCAAGCAGCCGGCATCGAGCACAATACAGCTAACCGACAAACTGGAGCACTCGGTGGCTGACCTTCAAAAAACACTGCCTCACGATGTTACAATATCAACCGATATATTCCGCCAGGCACGATTTATAGAAAACTCTATCGACAACATCAAAAAATCACTTTACGAAGGTGGTATTTTTGTAGTTATAGTGCTGTTTCTATTTCTGATGAACGTGCGCACCACAGTGATATCACTGGTTACAATACCACTATCGCTATTGGTGTCCATTCTCACCCTAAAAATGATGGGACTAACCATTAACACCATGAGTTTGGGCGGTATGGCCATTGCGATAGGGTCGCTGGTTGATGATGCCATTGTGGATGTGGAGAACGTGTATAAACATTTGCGCCTAAACCTGCAAAAACCTAAAAATGAGCGCGAAAGCGTGATGCAGGTTGTATTTAATGCATCAAAAGAGGTGCGGTTACCTATTTTAAACTCCACATTGATAATAGTTGCCAGTTTCGTACCACTCTTTTTCCTATCGGGGATGGAAGGACGTATGCTTGCTCCGCTTGGAGTGGCATTTATAGTTGCGCTGTTTGCATCTACACTGGTGGCATTAACGCTTACTCCAGTTCTTTGTAGCTATCTACTTGGAAAAGAGAACAATGGAAAAGAAAAAGACAATCAGGAGCCATATATTGTGCGCAAGTTAAAAGCCATCTATGAGAAGATGTTGCTTTGGACATTGCACCACAAACGTATAGTGCTAGGTGCAACTTCGGCAATATTTATAATTGCCATAGTATTCTTCTTTATGCTTGGTCGTAGTTTCTTACCACCATTCAACGAGGGTTCGTTCACCATTAACGTGAACACACTGCCCGGCATTTCGTTAGAAGAGTCGGATAAAATGGGGCGCATTGCCGAAGATATACTACTCTCAATACCCGAGGTGCAGACAGTAGGTAGAAAAACAGGCCGTGCCGAACTTGACGAACACGCACAAGGAGTTAACGTATCAGAGATTGAGGCGCCCATAGTACTTGGCAAACGCTCCAAAGATGAAGTGATGGCCGAGATACGCGAGAAGATGAAGATAATGCCGGGCGTGAATATAGAAATAGGGCAACCCATCTCCCACCGCATAGATGCAATGCTATCGGGCACTCAGGCCAGCATCGCCATCAAGCTTTTTGGCGACGACCTTAACCGCATGTTCCTATTGGGCAACCAGATAAAAGCAGTTATTTCTGATGTTCCCGGTGTGGTTGACCTCAATGTGGAGCAGCAGGTGGAGCGCCCACAGCTTAAGATAGAGCCCAGGCGGGAGCTGATGGCCAAATATGGAGTTACGATGCCCGAATTCAACGAAATAATAAACGTGATGCTCGCCGGTGAAGTCGTTTCGCAGGTTTATGAAGGTAATAGGGCATTCGACCTCACATTGAAAGTAAATGACGAAAACCGCTCTACAACCGAAAGAATCAAAAACCTGCTTATTGATGCCAACGGACGTAAAATACCACTCTCAAGCATAGCGACAGTTACCTCTTCAATGGGTCCCAACACGATAAACCGTGAAAACGTATCGCGCAAAATCGTAATCTCTGCCAACATATCGGGCGGCGACCTGCGCGGAGTGGTTAACGCCATCCAAAAACGTGTGGATGAGCAGATTACACTTCCCGAAGGATATCATGTGGAGTATGGCGGACAGTTTGAGAGTGAACAGGCTGCATCGCGCACACTAATGATTACATCAATATTTTCGATACTGGTGATATTACTGCTGCTATTCAATCAGTTTAAAAACATCACCCAATCATTGGTAATACTCCTCAACCTGCCACTGGCACTTATTGGCGGTGTGTTTATACTCTTCTTCGGAAGCAGCGTAATAAGTATCCCGGCCATCATCGGGTTTATATCGCTATTCGGAATTGCCACACGCAACGGAATGCTGCTTATATCGCGCTACAACGACCTGCAGAGTGAAGGATTATCAGCCGAAGAGAGCACCATTCACGGTTCGCTCGACAGGCTCAACCCTATTCTGATGACCGCCCTAACGTCGGCATTGGCACTTATACCACTAGCACTGGGAGGCAACCTGCCGGGCAATGAGATTCAGAGTCCCATGGCTAAAGTGATATTGGGAGGATTACTAACATCTACTTTCCTTAACGGATTCATTATACCCATAATGTATCTTATCACCAATAAGAGAGTGGCAAAAGAGATTGTAAATAACGAAGTTGTAACAGACTAAATTATGAAGATAAAAAATATAATCATCGGAATAATTTCAGTTGTGACTGTTCCTCAGATAGATGCACAGAACGATATATCTGCTGTGTTAAAATCGGTGGAGGAGAACAACACCACACTGAAAGCTTTAAGGAAAGCTACCGATGCCCAAAAACTGGGTAACAGAACCGACAT
>CAZWOA010000032.1:0-20571 GCA_964635545.1 uncultured Marinilabiliaceae bacterium | reverse complement strand
ATGAATGGCGGAGTGCCGATTAGCATTACCAGCACCGATTATCCGTCGTTTATTCTGCCACAATCGTTCGATGAATTGCACGCCATAGCCGCAGAAGCGTCACCTGAGTTGGCTTACTACAAGCAAGAGGAAGAAGTTGGCAGGGAGATGCTTAAAATCAACCGCACCGATAACCTGCCGGCACTCACAGCCGGTTACATAAGCGAAAAAGTTGGTCCGGAGCATTTTCAAGGTATCAGTGTGGGTGTATCGATACCCCTATGGAGCAATAAAAATAAAGTTGCACAATCGAAAGCCGCAGTGGCAGCCGCACAAGCCCAAAGCGCCGATGCACAAACTGTGTATCAAAACAGGCTTGAAGTGCTTTACAACAAGGCTAAATCGTTGAGTCAGATACTGAATCAATATCGCGAAACGCTTGATAATGCAAGTAATATGGAGCTATTGCAGAAGGCTCTTAATGCTGGTGAAATATCTATTTACAACTATTTCATTGAAATATCGGCCTATTACGAACTGATTGACAACATCAATGAAACCGAGATGAACTATCAGAAAACGGTAGCAGAGCTCACATCCTATATGTTGTAATACTTCTTTAAAAATCATTTTCCTGAAAAAGCCGGTTTATTAATATTCTGGCTTTTTTATTCAGCAGAAATAAATATGTATGACTTATATTATACATTAGATTACTAAAGATTGCTATTTTTGTAGAAGGTTGATTTTTAGTTAAAAACATAGGATACAACATGCTGAACAGATTAGGCGGAGATATACTCCTTGGCACATTTGCCATTGCCGGTGCTATGTCACCACACGGCGCAAATGCCCAGAAACGGGATACTGAAAACGGTAAAAAACCCAACGTACTATTTATTTTGGCCGATGACCTGGGCTACGGCGATTTAAGTTGCTACGGACAGGAGAAGTTCTCTACTCCCAACATTGATAAACTGGCTCAAAACGGAATGCGCTTCACCCAATTTTACTCCGGCACCACTGTAAGCGCACCATCTCGTTCGTGCCTTCTAACCGGCACACACAGCGGTCACACGCCCATCAGAGGTAATGTGGAGTTACAGCCCGAAGGCCAGTTTCCACTGCCTGCCGACAGCAAAACCATATTCACTATTTTTAAAGATGCAGGCTATCGCACCGGCGTATTTGGCAAATGGGGACTGGGTTTCATCGGTTCATCGGGCGACCCTGAAAAACAGGGAGTTGACGAGTTCTATGGCTTCAACTGTCAGCTGCTGGCCCATAGCTACTACCCCACCCACCTATGGCACAACGACACACGCATAGAGCTAACCGACAACACATTGGCAACAGAATACGGCTCGGGAACCTATTCGCAAGATCTTATTCACACCAAAGCATTAGAATTTATTGATGATGCAAAAAACAGCGACCAGCCGTTCTTTATGTGGTACCCAACAATACTGCCACATGCCGAACTTATAGTGCCTGAAGACAGCATTATAAAAAAGTTTAGGGGTAAATATCCCGAAACGCCCTATAAAGGTACCGAACCGGGCAACCCGGGATTCAGAAAAGGAGGTTACTGCACACAGTTTTATCCGCATGCCACCTTTGCCGCAATGATTTACCGCCTCGATGTATATGTGGGTCAACTGGTGGCAAAACTTAAAGAGGCCGGATTATACGACAATACAATAATAATATTCTCGAGCGATAACGGCCCGCACCAAGAGGGAGGTGCCAACCCCGATTTCTTTAACAGCAACAGTCACTTAAGAGGCTATAAAAGAGACCTTTACGAAGGCGGCGTGCGTGTACCGATGATAGTATCGTGGGCCAATAAAGTGGAGCAAAACAGCAAAACCGACCTAATATGCTCATTCTGGGATCTGATGCCAACCTTTGTCGATATACTTGGCAATAAAACCAGTAAAAATGTGGGCGACGGCCTTAGCATACTTCCTACATTGCATAATAGAAAAGGCCAGAAAGAGCATGACTACCTCTACTTTGAGTTTCAGGAGCTGAACGGCAGGCAGGCAGTGCGCAAAGGCGATTGGAAACTTATACACCTGAACATAAGAGGTGCAAAGCCCTATTATGAGTTATACAACCTCAACTCCGACCCATCAGAGAAATATAATCGTATAGATGAGTTTCCGGCAAAGGCAGAAGAGTTGAAACAGATAATGAAAACGGCACGGGTAGATAATCCTGATTTTCCGTTATTCAATAAAAACTGATTGCAAGTTACAACAGAAGCTACTCATCCTCATTAATCCCGATAGGAATAGAAATTAACGAGGATGACACATTATGCCATAACCTTGAAGCGGCTATTTTCTATCAATTACAAAGGGCTAAAACCATTTGACACAACACAAAACCACGGACTGAAGCCCGTGGTTTCCACTACTTTAAAAACTGCCTAACTGGTCGATTGGCAGGATGTTTATTCCAAGTACAATACATCACGCCATAAACCTCGAAGTGGATTATTTCACCACTAGTTCGCCCCGCAGATACTACGAATCAAAACGACTCATAATCACCATCGGAATCTTTTATCCCAAGATTGATTTTAACCTCATCAGGGCGGTTTCCAACAATTTTATTATCAATTTTTGAAGAATCCTCATCAGCTGCAACAACCTCTTTTTTAGATTTTGTCACCATTTTATCACCTTTAATAATAAGCTTATCAACATCGATATTACCTATTTTGAAGTATGATATCATCTCTTTAAGGTGCTCGGCCTGACTGGCTAGTTCTACCGAGCTACTTGCCATCTCATCGGCTGCAGCAGCATTTTGCTGAGTTATAACATTTAATTGCTGAATAGCACCATCCACCTGCGATACTCCACTATTTTGCTCAATACTTGCAGCAGCAATCTCCTGCACAAGTCTAATTGTATTATTAAGTGATTCATTAAGATCAGTAAACTTCTCGGTAGCCTCCTGAGTAGCTGTTAGGCTATGAGCAGCCAGGGTAATAATTTCACTTGCCGATATCTTGCTACGCTCAGCCAAACGCCTGATTTCGGTTGCCACCACTGCAAATCCTTTACCATGTTCACCAGCATTGGCCGACTCAACAGCTGCGTTTAGTGCAAGTATATTGGTTTGTACTGCAATTTCGTTAATCACATTAATTTTCTCGGCAATATTGGTTATCTGCTGAAGACTTTGTGCTGTAGCCTCACCTACCAACTCAAACTCCTTCAACAGCGTGATGGCTGTGCGTTCGGCTTCCTGAGCATTTTCTGTATTTTGTTGCACATTACTAGCTATCTCCTCCATGGTTGATGATATCTCCTCAACTCCCGATGCCTGCTCATTAGCTCCTTGAGCAAGTTGTTGAGAAGCACCACTAGATTGCGAACTTGCACCACTAACATTATCAGCACTATTAAACACACCCGACAAAATATCGCTTAACTTAGACGTAAGATTCTTGGTGGCACGCGACAAATCACCAAATTCATCATTAATAGTCAGGAACTGATTATCAACAACGACATTCAAGTCTCCCAAAGCCAACGATTCCACCATACTTAGGTTTATGGCAATTGCTTTTCTGAAATATTTACCTACTCTATTGCTAACATAAAACCCATACCCAAGAGCCAGTAGTGCAAGCACAATCAACGAATATATTGATATGGATTTCGCTATGTCGGCCTCATCAGAAAACTCCTCCACCAAGCCGTCTAAACTGGCCATCAAATCAACGCCAATTGCAGCCTGGGCATCTTCTGCGGCTCTCATCTTATTCATAAGTGGGAGAATACGCCTAACCTCTGAAATATATTTATCTGATAAAACAGTTAAATTACCGGAACTTCCTCTATTTAATGCCCCCATAGACGATAAGCAACGATCAATGGCTGTGGTATCTTTATACGATAAATAGTATAGATAATTCATTCTTGCATTCACAAGATTGATATCGGAATAACCTATAAGCCTACCAATATTATCGCCAAGCTCTTTTATTGAAGCTAGTAAATTATTCTTCTCATCAACAATTGACTTGTAATCTTCCAGAGCTTTCATATAGCTGTTAAGCCCCTCTTTAACACCATAAAGCTCTTCTAGCTGCTTCTCATCACTCAAAATGTCGATTAGATCATCAACCTCAATAAGCGTACTGTCGATGTTTTTTTGTGCAGCCACAAAATTCTCCATCTCTTCATAATGGAAATAGGTACGCACATCGACCCTGGCCGTAATTAAAAATGCGTCGGCCCAGTTGGCAAGGTCGCTTTTATACGATGCTTTTTGAGAGTATAGGAGACTGATAATCCCAACTGAAGTAACTCCAACAAGAAGAAAAATGAGAATCCCAAATCCCAAATTTAGTTTCTGACTAATCTTTAAGTCTATAAGTTTCATATGTTCTAATTAAATCAAACAATCCGTATTGAGTAATTCAAGCTGCAGATTTTTGCATCGAAATAGAGCAAATTATTCTCTAATTATGGGCTATACAACAAAAAAAAGCAATTATCATTAACAATCAAAACGAACAAAAGTCCAGCTCATTAATAATAATCACATAAAAGTTAGTACATTAAAGGGACAAAATCAAGTACTAAGTTCTTTACAAACAAAAAGCAAGCCAAAAAAACAGGAGCTACCTATTCATTTACATATAGCTCCCAATATTTTGAATAATTATAAATAATTAATCTTCCGTTATCTCAAGAAACTCCTTAAGAGGATCGAGATAAGAGTCGAACCAGCCGGCTTTCATATCTTCGTATGCATCAGAGGGAATATTGGTATGAACGACATCTATTTGTGATGCACTTGCCCCATTGGGGAAAATTTTAATAGTAACGATAGAAGGCTCCTCATTATCACCGAAATACCACTCCTGCTCTATCCTCGAGTTCTCTTCAAATGCAATATTATGACCGGCTATATCACCCTCAAAAAGTTCGAATGCAGTGCCCGGCTCAGTGCTCATCACAGCAGGATATCCAGTCCACAACTCAAGAGCAAACGGATTGGTAAGTGCTGCATATACATCTTCGGGAAGTGCCTTAACTTTTATCCTTAATTTTAAGTCCATCATTTTTTTTGTAAAAATATAATCTAATTCGGAATAAAGCACTATAAATTTAGATAATGACTTAAAACGAGCTAAAACAATAATTGATACTTATATTTCTGTTGGTACTAACACATAGATGAAAAAAGAGAGGCAACAGTAACTGCACCTCTCTTTTACATATTATTGCTGATGGATGATTAACGCCATCCGCCACCAAGTGCTTTATATAAACTCACACTATAGTTAAGCTGTTCAAGCCTGTCACTAACCTTGCTTAATTGAGCCGACAGCAAGCTTTGTTGTGCCGTCAACACTTCTGTATAGTTAGCCTCACCGGCCATAAGCAGCTCTTGGGTATAATCTACCGCATTTACCAGCGATTCAATCTGTTTGTTACGCAACTCATCCTTATTAAGCGATGTAGTGTAACCATACAGTATATCGGAAACCTCCTGCCCGGCTGCAAGCACTGTATTTTGGAAAGTAAGCAGTGCCTCTTCCTGTTGTGCTTTTGCAATAACAAGATTACCCTTCAGCTGTTTTTTATAAAACAACGGCTGTGTAAGCCCTCCGGCTATAGTTGCTGCTATATTCTCGGGCTTAAAAAAGTTGGTAAACGTTCCGGAAGCATAACCAATAGATGCTGCGCTGATTGTAAACGTAGGATACATGTTTGCCTCTGCAGCCTTGGTAAGTTCAAAGGCCGATCTGAACGACAACTCTGCCTGTTTCACATCGGGGCGGCGCGCCATAATCTGTGCAGGCACTCCCGAGTTCAGCCTTGGTGCATCTGTTTGGGATTCAATCGTGGCCCTATCAATCGTGCCCGGTGCACGCCCCAGCAACACACATATAGTATTTTCCCTTTCGCGGATATTACTTTCCAATGTAGAGATTGACAGCTGAGTGCCAAACAGAAGTGCGTTACTCTGCTCAACAGCTGCTCCCGTGGTTTGCCCTGCCTCTTTCAGCGCAGCCATCGTCTCGGCACTCTTTTGCAATAATCCTACGGTCTCTTTAGTTATCCTCAACTGCTCATCGAGAGCCATAAGTGCATAATAGCTTTTGGCAATACCGGCAACTATATTTGTCTGAATAAGATTACGATACTCATGACTTGCCAAAAAAGATGCATACTTAGCTCGGGATTGTCTATTCAACTTACCCCACAGATTAATTTCCCATGAGGCAGTAAAACCTAATTGAACAACAGGTGTACCATTGGCATTATAACCAACCACCTTCTTCCCGTCGGCTCCGTTGCTTATGCGTGTGCCACTACCTTGTGCGCCTATACCCACAGTAGGCAGGTTGGCTCCGCGAGCCATGCTCAAACTGGCTTCTGCAACCTTGATGCGGCTATAGGCAATCCTCAAGTCATAGTTATTCTCTAAAGCCTCATTTATAAGGCTTTGAAGCTTAGCATCAGTAAAATACTCTCTCCACGGTATATCGGCAATAGTAGTAGTGTCTGATTCATTAGAATTTTCACTTCTATAAAGAGCCGCGGCATCCACCTCAGGGCTCATCATATCTTTATTGCTTCTACATGAAGCCAATCCTACCGACACACCTAAAGCCAAAACAATAAGGCTTTTACTTTTTATATTCATTCTCATTGTTGTTAATGTGTATGGTTGATATCGTCCAAATTGTCGTCTGTAGTCTGAATCTTATATTTACTCCATCGTTCGTGAAGGCCTTGGAACATAATAAACAGTACCGGAATTACTATAATCCCGAAGATTGTACCTATTAACATACCACCGATAGCAGAAATACCTATCGATTTATTACCAATAGCACCGGCACCTTGAGCAGTGGCCAATGGCAACAGACCGAAGATAAAGGCAAACGAAGTCATAAGAATAGGACGAAGACGCACCACTGCACCGCTAATGGCAGCTTTTATGATGCTCATTCCTGCATTACGTCGTTGCAAAGCATACTCCACAATCAAAATAGCATTCTTAGCCAGCAGACCTATAAGCATAATAAGCGATATCTGCACATAAATATTATTCATAATACCACTTCCATTCATCAACGACATGAAGATGAAAATAAACACACCTGCCAAACCTATGGGCAGTGAGAATATTACTGCAAGCGGCAGAAGGTAACTTTCATATAGGGCTGCTAACAGCAGATATACAAACACAATACACAACACAAATATTATTGCTGTTTGGTTGCTACTATTAACCTCTTCGCGCGATATACCACCGAAATCGTATGAATACCCATCAGGTAACTCAATCTCATTCAACGCATTAATTACGTTACCGGTAGTATAACCTTCAATCATATTAGGAACAATAGTAATACCCATAGATGTAAACAGGTTGAAACGAGTAAGAGTTTGCGGCCCTGTTACATCTTTTATAGATATAAACTCAGTGATAGGCACCATCTTGCCATTTGATGTTTTAACCGACAACCCGCTCACATCCTCCAATTTGGTACGATACTCGGGGGCAGCCTGCACCATCACCCTAAACTGTTTACCATAAACATTGAAGTTAGACACATACATACTACCTACATAGGCTTGCATGGCTGTCATCACCTCGGTGAGGGTGATGCCGGCATCCTTAATTTTAGCCACATCGGCTTCAATTAATTTTTGTGGGAAACGAGGGTCAAAACTATTCATAACCATCATCACCTCATCACGTTTCTGAAGTTTATCAACAAAATCGGTAGTAACTTCAAAAAACTCATAAACATCGCCACCTGTTCTATCCTGCATATTAAGTTCCACACCACTACTCATACCAAATCCTTGCAGAGTAGGAGTTCCGAAGAACATAAAGTTTGCAGTTGGGATATGCTTAGTTTTATCCTTCAACATAGCCACCACATCGGAAGAGGTAATGTCACGTTCTTTCCATGGCACCAATTTAACAATCATCGAACCATAGGGGCTACCCATACCACTCATAAAGCTCATACCGGCAATACTGGTTACGCTCTCAACGGAAGAAATGGTTTTGGCTATTGCCACAGTTTCACGCATAATACTGTCGGTTCTCTCCAATGAAGACCCCGGAGGCAAAGTAATCATTCCCATTACGATACCACTATCCTCGGAAGGCACAAAGCCTGTAGGAATCTTTTTCATTAACCCAACCAAAAGGAAAGTAAACACGGCAATAATTCCTACGGTTATCCATCTGTTACCTTTTCGTCCTAAAAACTTAAGAGATTGACCATACTTGGTAGTCAAAGCACCAAACCCGATATTGAAGTACTTATAGAAACGCTTAAAGATACTCTTCTCCTTCATCTGATCTTCGTGCGATTTCAGGAAAAGGGCACAAAGGGCAGGGCTCAGCGTAAGGGCATTAATTGCCGAAATAACAATAGCAATAGCAAGAGTTAATCCAAACTGCTTGAAGAACACACCACTTGTACCTCCGATAAAACTCACTGGAATAAACACTGCCGACATCACCAAAGTGATAGATACAATAGCGGGAGCAATCTCTCCAATTGCTTTTAACGTGGCCTGCTTCGGATCTTTTTCACCCGCATCTAGGTGGGTATGCACCGCTTCCACCACCACAATGGCATCATCTACCACAATACCGATTGCAAGCACTAACGCAAACAATGTCAATAGGTTAATGGAGAAACCAAACAATAACAGGAAGAAGAACGTACCAATAATTGCCACCGGAACCGCCACTGCCGGAATAAGTGTTGCCCTTATATTCTGAAGGAACACAAACACCACAAGGAACACAAGTATAAAGGCCTCAAACAGCGTATAAAGCACCTTTTCTATTGATGCGTCAAGGAATGCGCTGGCATCCGATTCATATTCATATTTTAATCCGGGAGGGAAAGACTCAGCTGCTTTTGCAAGCTCTTCTTTCACCTGGTCGATAACCTCTTTGGCATTCGAACCTGCAGTTTGGCTTACAGCCACAACTACTGATGGATTACCATTATTTTCCGATATTACACTATAATTCAAGGATCCCAACTCTACATCGGCCACATCCTTAAGGCGTAATACCTGTGCTTTATTGGAACGGATTATAATATTTTCAAACTCTTCGGATGATTTTAAACGACCGGTAAATTTAAAGGCATACTGGAAAGTCTGGTTACTATTGGCACCCAGCTCACCCGGAGCTGCTTCTATATTCTGATCTTTCAAGGCAGCAATAATCTCAGTAGGCGTAACACCAAACGAGGTCATCACATCGGGCTTAAGCCACACACGCATAGAGTAGTCCTTTGCACCATAAGCCGAAGCATCTCCCACACCGGGAACCCTTTTTATCTGTGGTAAGATATTGATATTGGCATAGTTCTGAATGAACTGGTCATCATACTCGGGATTGCTCGATGAGATAGCAATCAGCAATAAAGTACTATTCTGCTGCTTACGCACTGTAACACCCGATTGCGTAACCTCGGCCGGCAATAGTGCAGTTGCCTGAGAAACACGGTTTTGAACGTTTACGGTTGCAATATCGGGATTTGTACCCTGTTTAAAAAACACAGTAACCGAAGCACCACCACCATTGGTTGCTGAAGAGGTCATATAGGTCATACCTTCAACACCATTAATCGACTCTTCAAGGGGAACGATAACACTGTTCAAAACAGCATCGGCACTGGCACCACTGTAGTTGGCAGAAACCCTAACCGTAGGAGGAGCAATATTAGGATATTGCTCAATAGGAAGGGTGAATATACCTACGCAGCCCAGCACAACAATAAGAATTGAAATAACGGTCGATAAAACCGGTCTTTCTATAAATGTTTTTAGCATTGTGCTATATTTTTTTATTTAACATTAATTTTTCGCCCTTGTCTCAGGGTAGCAACACCATCAGTCACAATCTTATCACCAGAGGCCAATCCATTCAACACTGCATAGCTTTGTCCGTCGGGGGTCGATTTAACGGTAACTACCCTCTGCACAACCGAATCAGCCTGAACTTTATACACAATAGTTTTATGTTGCTGGTTAAGTGTAGCCTTTTGTGGAATTAGGATTACATCATTCAATATATTGGGTATGATAATCTTACCACTTGTTCCGCTACGCAATAGTCCATGACTGTTATCGAATGAGGCTCTGAAGTTTACAGTACCCGAAACAGCATCTACAACTCCTGATATGGTTTCTATTCTACCAGTCTCTTCATATTCCGATCCATCGGCAAGAAGAAGCTTCACAGGAGGCATGTTTTTAATTTTTTCGGACTGAGAATTACCTTCTAGGCGACGCATTAAATCGAGAAGATCTTTTTCATTCAATGAAAAATAAGCAATAATCTTATTGGTATTGGCTACCGTGGTAATAACAGTAGAGCTATTTACCAAACTACCAATACGGTAGTTAACTGTACCCACAATTCCATCCACGGGGCTTGTTACACTTGCAAATCCCATATTGGCTTTAGCCTGATCGAGGTTGGCTTTAGCCGATAAAACATTATTCTCGTAGGTTTTAATACGCACATCGCTAATAATACCCTTTTCGGCCAGTGGCTGCATCCTTTCAAGGTCAATTACCGCTGTATTATAACTTGCCTGTGCATTCTCAAGCTGCTGCAAAGCAGAAGGTGAGCTGATACGGAACAATCTTTGACCTTTCTTTACGATACTTCCCTCATCAACAAACACGGCATCGATAAAACCTTCAACGCGAGGCTTAATATCTACATCTTCCAATCCTCGCAATACCGCAGGATAAACAGACTGCATCTCTACATCCTGAATATCAACCACGGCTACAGGATAATCATATTGAGATTCTGTAGTACTATAAGAAGCAGTGCTATTCTTGCACGAGGCAATTATCAACAACGCAAATACTCCTATTACAACATTTTTGTATTTCATGATTCGATTTTTAGTGACTATTTTGAATTTATTTATATAAACAATTTAGAAATGAAAACTACTCATACATTTTTTCTGAATTAGCCGTCATTTTTTCTATTACATCGTAGAAAACCTTAATCTCTTCTCCGGTAATGTCTTTCATCAATACTTCTGAAACCCTGATTTCCACCTCTTGAAATTTATTTAACAGTTGATTACCTAAGTATGTTATCTCAAGAATATTTCTGCGCCTATCGTTTACATCAACTATTCTACGAATCAATTCTTCTTTCTCAAGTGAATCGACAAGACGCAGGATAACAGATTTGTCCTTACCAAGTTTTTCTACCAAATCTTGCTGAACAACTATATCCTTACAGTTTCTCACTATATTCAATGTGTAAAGTTGCTCCAGACTGTAAGGTACTCCCTCTTGCTTAAGTATGAGACGCATTGCTTTACCTAGCACACTAAGCATTGGCCCTAAAGAAATTCCAATTGGTTTAATTCTAGATACCATGATTTTAATTAATTCGATGCGTCAAAATTAAATCCATTAGTTGACTTTAGCAACTAAAAAACAACCGAATTAATCTGAAAACAGAAAGTTTAACAAATGTTTGCAACTAAAAATTAATTGTAAATAATCCGGCTAAAACACTGCAAGTCAGCCCAGCCACCTTTCAACAACATTCATACAGTCAAATCAACATTTGGATAATTTAAAAGTGAAAACAAGCAACAATAATCTACTTTTACAACTAATTTATTCTTAGGTCTAAAATTCAACAAAATTTAAAAAATCAGTTCTTAATTATTTTCTTCGTCACTTTTTTTTTACCATCCTGCAAGTTTACAAAGTAAACTCCTTTGGGAAGAGAAGATATATCAATTACCGAGTTATCACTATCCATACGGAATGACGATAGCACCTGACCACACAAATTTGACAGTAGAACTTCGGTATTTACAGCAGCATTGGTTAGCTTAATATTTATTTTATTGGTTGCAGGATTAGGAAATATCAATAAATCATCTGCATTCAAATTAGATAGGGGTGTTATACTTCGTTCATATCTAAGTGCTGCATCAAAAACCTCTTTCACAAGCTGCGGTGCCACAAGCTCTGTTGCTGCTGAGTTGGGGTGGCTATCGCCCGACCTTGTCCTATAATCGGTTTTCATATATCCGTTAGCATCGGTTAGCTTAGAGAAGAAATCGAACACATACACATTTGGGGGAAAAGCACCATAAACCTCGTCTTTACCTTCGGCAAGTATATTTTTAGCCCAATTGCAGAACTCCTTCGACAGACCAGCTTCTGAAGCAGTGGTTGAACCCGGCTCTTGCGGTGCATTAGTCCATATCACAAAGAAATTATCGGGATGTTGCGCCATTATGCGCACTATGGCACGCCAATGCTCTTTATAATTATAGATAGTTTTATTTGTGGGATTTTCGCCTGCACGCCCTTCACCTTTTATATCTGATGAAGGGAAGCACGATTTTATCATTATAATCTCGAAATTATCGCAATAGAAGTCAAAATCCTCATTATTTAAATTACCCTCAAAGAAATCTCTTACTATATACCACTCATTATCGCCGGGAGCAAACCATCGCTCTCTAAACGACACCTTATCATCGCCTTTAAGTCCTTTAGCTGCGTTGTACTTATCTATCTCATCAGGCACAGACACACTACTACCGTTAGGTCCCCAGATATTGCCTCCCGTAGAGTGGTGCAGGAAAATTCCGTCCCTAAACCTTTTTTGGGCAAAAGGCTGAATGCAGAGTAAAAAAAGAGCAAATAGTAGTATAATCTTATTCATGATTTCGATATCGGGTTATATAATAGTGCAATTTACGATTAAGAGATAAAAAAGTCAATATATATCAACTAAAGAATCTTCACTGACAACATTTTTTTAATTCTGAAATAGAATAAAAACGCACAAATTGCCAACCCTACCGGGAAACCTAACCATATACCCGCAGGCCCCAATCCTACGTTAAAAGCTGCCACGTAACTCACCGGTATAGCCACTCCAAAGTACGATATAAGTGTGAGTAATCCGGGGATACGTGCATCGGCCATGCCACGCAGCACACCCGAAAATATAATCTGAATTGCATCAAAAATCTGAAAAATCACCAAAATCATTATTAGGCCGGTGGCTATGGATGCCACTTCGCTGCTTTGAGTAAAAATATATGGCAACTGCTTGCTTAGCGACATGAACATGATGCTTATGATAACCACTAAAACCGACACTATTTGCACCGAGGCCACCGAAGCACGTTTTAGTAATTCGGGGTTATTTTGCGATGATAGTTGACTTATCCTGATGGTGGTGCTTACGCCAATACCCTGATAAACCATAAACCCTAGGGTTGAGAGGCTTATAACTATCTGATGGGCAGCAAGTCCTGTCTCACCAAGCCACCCCATCATAATACCTGCCACAATAAATGCCGATGATTCGGAGAAAACATGCAGCCCCATGGGAAGTCCCAATTTATAGAGCCTCCTCACCTGCCTTATTACCACACCCACAGCATAATCATATTTTTTGGCTATAATATCATTACGCATCACAAGTACTATCATCGCTACGGCCATTAGCACACGAGCGATGAGGGTGGAAAAACCGGCTCCATTGAGGCCCATCTCGGGCATTCCAAGTTTTCCGTACATAAATATGTAGTTTCCGAAGATATTAATCACGTTACCTGCAAGGGTAATCACCATGGCTGCCTTGGTATTGGCCATGCTTTCAAAGAGTTGCTTTCCGGTCATGAAAACCATCATTGGCACCAACGACAATGCAACATACACATAGTATCCGCGTGCTATGGGTATAAGATGCTCCGGTTGATTCATGAGCGGCATTGTGGCATAGAGAATTGAAGCGGCTACCAGCAAAAATATTGCCATTGCCATATTTGAGAAGAGCCCGTTCTGCCATAATGTTTTTACTTCGCGAGGGTTATTATCGGCATAGGCACGTCCGGCAAGTGGTGTGAGCGACATGGCGAACCCCATACCGAATATTAGCGGAAGAGACAGTAATGTATTGGCAAATGATGCTGCAGCAAGCCCCGTTGTACCAAGGCGGCCTATCATTATATTATCGGCAAGCCCTACAGTAATCTGGCCAAGTTGCGACACAATGACCGGCAGGCCAAGTTTCATTGTTTCAATATAGTGGGTGCGATTATTACGCCAATAATCTTTCATTATAACAGAGTGAAATTGAGAAGAAAAGGCAATTAATTGGCCTTCACCTCTTTAAAATAATTCGACAGTATATTAATGGCCTGTGCTATCTCATCCGGAGTATTTTGTCGCACATCCTTCATACTGTAATCCCAGCCCAATCCCACCCATTTGTGCACTCCAAGCTGATGGTATGGTTGTATCTCTATTTTTTCTAACATTTCAAATTTACCCCACTCCCTGCCCAGTTTATGCAGTTGGTCGGGATGACTTGTTATGCCGGGTATTAGCACATATCGAAGCCAGAACGGCTTGCCCGATTCTTCACGGTGGGTAGCCAGCTTCATCGCTGTGTTTAAATCTCTTACAGTTGTAAGTTTTTGATAGCCTTCACTATCGGTATGTTTAATATCAATCATCACCAAGTCGGCATAATCGTCTAGCAGCTGCCGCACATCATTATTGAATACTGCGCCATTGGTATCGATATTGGTATGAATTTCGTTTTTCTTAAGCTCCCTGAAAAGCTCGTACAATCCTTTGGCCTGAAGCAGTGGCTCACCTCCCGAGGCTGTTACTCCGCCGGTATTTCCAAAGTATGATTTCAGATTTACAGCCCTACTCACCAACTCCTCAATAGCGACCTGCTGACCACCTTTGAGCGCTATGGTATCGGGATTGTGGCAATAGGCACATTTCAAATTACACCCCTGAAGGAAGATAACCATACGTATCCCGGGGCCGTCATGGGTTCCAAATGACTCGATTGAGTGAACATTGAGAGTATTACTTATTATGCTCATTGTGTCAATAAAAGGCAACTGCCAGCTTCGTTATGTTGAAACTGACAGTTGGCCGGTTGTATTTTTTACATCTTCTCGTGGAAAGATCTGGATATAACCTCCATCTGGTGCTCGCGTGACAGGCGTATGAAGTTCACTGCATATCCTGAAACCCTAATGGTTAATTGCGGATATTTTTCGGGATTCTCCATTGCATCCTTCAACATATCGATATTCAGCACATTAACATTAAGGTGCTGGGCATCGCGTGCGAAGTAACCATCGAGCACTGCCACAAGGTTATTGATACGCTCGGGCTCACTGGCTCCAAGTGATTTTGGCACCATTGAGAAGGTATTTGAGATACCATCCTGTGAGTCGCAATAGTCGATCTTAGCCACTGAATTAAGTGAAGCCAAAGCACCATGAGTATCGCGTCCGTGCATTGGGTTGGCACCTGGTGCAAACGCAACTCCTGCTGCACGGCCATCAGGTGTAGCACCTGTTTTCTTACCATATACCACGTTGGATGTAATGGTAAGAACCGACAGTGTAGGACGGGCATCCTTGTAAATTTTCAGTTTGCCAAGCTCTTCATTGAAATGCTTAACAATATCGCGTGCTATGTGGTCAACTCTATCATCATCATTACCATACATTGGGTATTCACCCTCGGTAACAAAATCAACGGTTAGTCCTTGTTCATTGCGGATTGGGCGCACTTTGGCAAACTTAATGGCCGAAAGTGAGTCGGCAACGATTGACAGACCTGCAATACCATATGCAAGGTTAATCTCAGGATTAGTATCGATAAGTGCCATCTGGCTCTTCTCGTAGTAATACCTGTCGTGCATATAGTGAATAATATTCATCGATTCGTTATAAACGCGTGCTACCTCCTTCATAGTAACGTAGAAACGCTTCATAACTTCGTTATAATCAAGATATTCGCCCTCAATAGGCTCAACACCGTCAATCATCTGGGTACCAGTCATCTCGCAACGGCCACCATTAAGTGCCAACAGCAAAGTTTTTGCAAGGTTAGTACGTGCACCAAAGAACTGAATATGACGGCCTAAATCCTGGAATGACACGCAGCAAGCGATACCATAGTCATCGCTGTTACGGTTGCAACGCATCAAATCGTCGTTCTCATATTGAATTGCTGAAGTATCGATAGATACCCTTGCACAGAACTGCTTGAATCCTTCGGGCAGGTTTTGCGACCAAAGAACAGTGATATTTGGCTCTGGTGAAGGCCCTAGGTTATAGAGGGTTTGCAGGAATCGGAACGAAGTTTTGGTAACCTTACTACGTCCATCGATAAGCATCCCTCCCACCGACTCTGTTACCCAGGTTGGGTCGCCGGCAAAAATCTGCTCATAAGCTTCAATACGCAGGTGACGCACCATACGCAACTTCATCACAAACTGGTCGATATACTCTTGGGCTTCACTCTCGGTGATAATGTTCTCTTCGAGGTCGCGCTGGATGAAGATATCAAGGAACGATGATACATTACCCAATGACATTGCAGCACCATCCTGGTCTTTAACAGCAGCAAGATAAGCCATATATGTCCACTGCACAGCTTCACGGCCTGTTTCGGCGGGGCGGCTAAGGTCGAGACCATAAAGCTTCCCCATCTCAATCATGTCGCTAAGGGCATGAATTTGTTCTGTAACCTCTTCGCGTAGTCGAATAACATGATCGGTCATCGGACCTTTTATTCCTCTCAAATCCTCTTTTTTGGCCTCAATCAGGCGATTCACGCCATAAAGTGCCACCCTACGATAGTCGCCTATGATACGGCCACGTGCGTAATTATCGGGCAGACCTGTGAGGAAGCCTAGCGAACGGAATTTTCGAATCTCATCGGTATATGCATCAAACACACCGTCATTGTGGGTTTTAACATATTTAGAAAACACCTCATCAATAAAAGGATGTGGTTGCAGACCATTTTCGGCAAGTGCTTTTTTCACGATGTTATAACCACCAAAAGGCTTCATAGCCCTTTTCAGCAACTGGTCGGTTTGAAGCCCCACGATTACTTCGCTATCCTTATCGATATAACCGGGACCGAATGATGTAACAGTAGAGACCGTATCGGTATCGATGGCCCAAACGCCATTATTTGCTCTCTCTTCGGCAAGTGTTTTTGTACAAATATCCCACAGTTTCTGGGTGCGTGGTGTAGTTCCTTCTAAAAAGCTGTAATCGCCTTCATAGGGGGTGATGTTATTTACGACAAAGTCGCGTACGTCAATAGTAGTTTGCCATACGCCAGGCTTGAATTGTCTCTTCTCCATCTCTTTATGAAATTAGTTTTGATTTATATACTTTTTTTTGAAATATAAGTAAGTTAAATGTTGGTTAGGGTGACTTTTTTCCAATTTTGACGTAAAGATACCTCAACAAATTGACATTATCTATGTTGTTTAGAATTATTAAGACTTTGAGGTCTTTTTTTATATTTTTCAAATGATATCATCAAAAATTACAGAAAAACAACTCAGAATAATCCCCCACCCTTTCAAGTCGTAAAACAGTGAGTTTAAGTTGAAATAGCATCAACTCAATAATAGATTTTAAAATGATTACGAATATCCAATCTACCTTTATCGCCCAATTATTAAAACAATTAAGCAATGAGACTAATCATATTGTTTTTATCTGTAACACTACTTACTTCATGCGAATATTTTGAATATCACCCCTACGATATACCCCATCGCAACAGTGGATATCATAAAATAAACGATCGTAATATGGAGCGCATTGCCGCTCTCAACCAGGAGAAAGATACTATAAGGTTTGCCTTCATGGGTGATACACAACGGTTTTATGATGAGACAGAAAAATTTGTCAAACATCTTAACCGCCGCACCGATGTTGATTTTGTTATTCACGGTGGCGACATAACCGATTTTGGCATGACAAAAGAGTATAAATGGGTACACGACATAATGAAAAAACTTACCGTGCCATATGTGGCCATTGTGGGCAACCACGATTTGGTGGGGCATGGTAAAGAGGTGTATGATGATATTTACGGCGACTTCAACTTCAGCTTCATATTTAGGAAAACACGTTTTATAATGCTTAATACCAATGCATTGGAGTTTGACTACAGCACTCCTGTGCCCGATTTCGACTATATGCTGAAATTTGTGACAGACACTGCGGGAGTTGACCAAACCATAGTGGCAATGCACGCTACACCTTATGGAGAGCAGTTTAACAACAACTCTATAATGATGTTCAATTACATAATAGAACGATACAAAAACCCACTATTCTGCCTGCACGCACACTCGCACAGACTAATGGTCAACGACTTCTTTAACAACGGCATCATCTATTACGGATGCGATGCCATGGAGGGCAGAAGCTACATGCTATTCACTGTTACAAAGGGTAGTTATGAGTATGAAGTAATAAGTTTTTAAGGGATGAGAAACATAACAACCATTATTGCAGCAATAGTTCTAAGTAGCACAATGCTTGCACAAACTCAGCACGAAGATAAACTTGCCAGCTACCGAAAAGGCTGGGACAAACTTATACCCTCACAACTTAAAGGACAATTTGCAGGCTCCATGGGTATGTTCTCGGCAGGCATAGGCTGGGATTATGGCAAAAAGAAACAGTGGGAAACCAACTTTCTATTAGGCTTTGTGCCCGGCAATAAATATGAAGATGGGCATGTAACCATGACTCTTAAGCAAACATACACCCCATTCCGTATAGAACTTGGTAATGATTTTCAATTTGAACCACTAACCACAGGACTTTACGTAACAAAGATTTATGGCGAATACTTCTGGGCAAAACAGCCCGAAAAATATCCTAAAGGCTACTATTTCTGGGCGGTAAACACCCGTTTCAACATATTTTTGGGACAATCATTGTCTATTCCGTTAAACAGCAAACGATTCAGCAGGTCGGCATCTGTTTTTTATGAGGTAAACACCAACGACCTTTACTTTATAAGCTATATTGGCAATGAAGTGATAAAGCTGCACGACATAATCGGCCTTTCGATAGGTGTTAGATTTAGATTTTTTGATTGAGAAGAGAGAGGGGAGTTAAATAGTTCAAGAGTTAAATAAAAGTTTCGAGAGGGGCGAGAGTAGCGAAAAGATTTTAAAGCCGCTGGGGCGGCGACATATTGGTAGCATAAAAATTTTCATATAAATTGGGTCGGTGGGCATAAGGCAGCTCCAGCGGAGCGATATCTTTGTAGGACAAAAAGTTGCCAGTCAGCATTAGCTCCGTAGGAGCGGCATCTTAAATAGGTTTAAGAGCTGAATAGTTAAATAGTTAGATGGTTCAAGAGTTTAAGAGTTTAAGAGTTCAAGAGTAAAATAGTTGAAGAGTTTAATAATTCAAATTGAACTTTAAACGCCTGTTTCCGTTTTACTTTCCAAACGACTGACTGAAATTTTATGGCTGTTTATTCGATAAGAGACTTGGAGATTATTACCGGAATTAAGACACATACCATACGTATTTGGGAGCGTAGGTATAATCTTATCGAGCCCAAGCGTACCAAAACAAATATACGTTACTATAGCGATAAAGACCTAAAAAAACTGCTCAACATATCCATTCTCAATAAAAAAGGGATGCGCATAAGCCAAATTGCAAGTATGGATGAGAGCCAGATTCGCGACCGTGTGCTCGACTGCCTTATGGACTCGAAGCAGGGCAATATTACATCAGGCAATTTGATGGTGGCAATGCTTGAGCTGGATGAGTTGCGATTTACCACAACCCTATCCGAATCGATAATAAAAATAGGATTTGAAGCCACCATTGAGACAATACTTTTCCCGTTTCTCGATAGGGTGACTCTACTATGGCAAGCAGGTGCAATTAACGTGTCGCAGGATCATTACATATCCAACCTGATAAGGCAAAAACTACTGATTGCGATTAATAATGAAATAAGAAGCCCTGAATCGACTCACGGACGGATACTGTTTTTCACCCCCGAAAATGAGTGGCACGAGATAACACTGCTTTTCTATAGTTTCGTAGCGCGTAAGGCCGGGTTTGAAACCATATATCTTGGTGCTTCCACACCTCTGAATGAGATTGGCAACATGCTGGATTTGAAGCCATTCGATGCAATATTCTTCTCGATGGTTTTTACCCGTTCCGAAAGCGAAATAGATAAAACTATAGACCAGATAGCCCAACTGGAAAACTGCAAAAAAGTATTTATAACCGGGAATGTGATTGAAGAGTACAACCCCGCAATGCCGGATAACTTCACTCTTTGCACATCTGCAACACAATTTAAAAAAGAGCTGCAAAAACTGCCTTCCGCCGGAATTGATGACTGAAAATAGAAGATAAATGCTACTGTTGGCTATTAGCTATTGGCTGTTGGCTAAAGGCTATTAGCTGTTAGCTGTTGGCTAAAGGCTTAAAAACCAGCGAACTTTTAAATGCATTACAAATGGAGGAAACCATTGCATCCTCGTTAAAAACAAGGATGAGAGAGGCTAGTAGCTAAAGGCTATTACCTATCAGCTAGTGGCTATCAGCTATTGGCTGTTGGCTAAAGGCTAAAGGCTAAAGGCTATTAGCTAGTGGCTATTAGCTGTTAGCTGTTAGCTGTTGGCTAAAGGCTTAAAAACCAGCGAACTTTTAAATGCATT
>CAZWOA010000031.1:0-34248 GCA_964635545.1 uncultured Marinilabiliaceae bacterium | reverse complement strand
CGCCAAGAAATCCCTAACTTCCTTAATGGTTTAAAAACTGCGTCATCTGCGCACTCCCGTCAATACGGGGTATCGCTCTCTGTGTAAATTCGTGGTAATTCGTTGACAAACAAAACATTGTACTGTCACTTCGGACAGAAGTCGTTTTTCTTTATACCGCGGGCTATCGCCCACTGTTATTCATGGTGCGGCATTCCATGCAGATGCCCGAGATTTAAAGCTATAACCTATTATCGCATAATGCTATCAGTAGCCACGTGGCTTCAGCCCGTGGTTGAGTGAGATGAAATAATATGGCTTTAGCCAAAAATCAGTTTTACTGGTTTGTGTAAACTCATTGCTTCCTTTCGCTGCTCTACGTTTGATTATTGTCACTTCTTATGTGTTATTTTATAACTAATTTGTCTGTTTTGCTATCAAATTAGATTTTTTATCAAAATAATAGTTGTTCTTTTTTGTTTTTTAAAAATATTATCTATTTTCGCATCTGTAACAAAGAGAAATTATGATTTTGAATAGCGCCCTATATTTTAGCTTTTATTTTTACTTTTTTGGTTTTTACGGCCAGAACAGGGGAGGGTGTACTATTTGAGCATATATAAATGTAATGATTGAACCCGCCCCGAGAAGGCGGGTTTTTTTATGTGTGTAAAACTGATGAAACCAAACATAAATTTATGATACAACAAGTAGCAATTCAAGGAGTGAGAGGTGCCAATCATGAGCTGGCCGCCCATCGTTATTTTAAGACTGATACAGTTGAGGTAGTGCCATGCCTGACCTTTGCCGAACTATTTGAAAAGGTGAAGACCACTCCACCGCTTCTTGGTATTGTAGCTATTGAGAATACGTTGGTGGGAAGCATTCTACCCAATTACACTCTTCTTAAAGATTCGGGATTGGCAATTGTGGGTGAATATAAACTTCGTATCAGACATAACCTTATGGCTCTTCATGGTCAGCGTATTGAGGATTTGCGCGAGGTGCACTCTCACCCTATGGCATTGATGCAGTGCGAGGGTTTTTTTAAGCAGTATCCTCACATTAAACTTATTGAGTCGGATGATACTGCGTTGAGTGCCAAGGAGATTGCTGAAAATAAAACTAAGGGTATTGGTGCTATTGCATCATCATTGGCAGCAGAGTTGTATGGCCTTGATATTTTGAGTCATAGCATTGAGGATAACAAGAAGAACTTTACACGCTTTCTTATAGTTTCAGATAAATCACAGGCTGAAGTATCAGAAATTACAATGACCAATATGGTTAATAAGTCATCGCTGGCATTTTCACTCGACCATGAGTCGGGCAGCCTGTCGAAAGTACTTACAATACTTGCTTTTTATGATATCAACCTAACAAAAATTCAATCGAATCCTGTAGTTGGACGGGAGTGGGAGTATATTTTCTATATCGATCTCACTTTTAAAAACTACACTCGCTATTTACAGTCGCTAGATGCCATAAGGCCGTTGTGCAACCGTCTAAGGGTTTTGGGCGAATATCTTGATGGTGAACAGAGTGATAATGATTGATAAATAAAAACAATACCAAATCTTTGTATTATGATTATAGAACCGGCAACACGAATCAGCGGAGTACAGGAGTACTACTTCTCGCGTAAGCTGAAACAGATTGACGCAATGCGTGCCGAAGGTAAAAAGGTTATTAACCTAGGAATTGGAAATCCCGATCTTCCGCCTGCACCCAATGTTATCAGCCGTCTATCGGAAGTGGCATCACAGAGTGACAGTCATGGATATCAGAGCTATATCGGGATTCCGGAGTTGCGAAAAGCTTATGCCGACTGGTATAAAAAGTGGTATGGCGTGGAGCTTAATGCTACCAATGAAGTACTTCCGCTGATAGGATCCAAAGAGGGGATAATGCACATATCTATGGCTTTTGTCAACCCCGGCGATACTGTGCTGGTGCCCAATCCCGGATACCCTACCTATATGTCGGCCAGTAAATTGGCAGGTGCAAATATTGTGAGCTATAAATTGAATGAACACCTTGGTTGGCAACCCGATTTTGATGAGCTGGAACAATTGGATCTTAAGTCTGTTAAAATCATGTGGATTAACTATCCCAATATGCCAACCGGCGCGAAGGCTACAACCAAATTTTTCAGAAAAGCCATAGATTTCGGAAAGAAGCATAACATATTGATTTGTAATGATAATCCATATAGTTTCATACTTAACGATAATCCGCAGAGCATACTTGCGATGGAAGGAGCCAGGGATGTGGCAATTGAGCTAAATTCACTCAGCAAATCGCACAATATGGCAGGATGGCGTATGGGTATGGTGGCCGGAAGTAGCGAAATTATTCAGAATATATTGAAGGTAAAGAGCAATATGGACTCCGGAGTATTTCGTCCGTTGCAGGTTGCTGCTGTTGAGGCACTTACACTCGATAAGGATTGGATTGATGAGGTTAACAGCCATTACCGCACACGTCGTACCATAGTGTGGGAAATAATGAAGGCTTTGAATTGTACTTTTGATTCTGAGCAGGTAGGAATGTTTGTGTGGGCAAAAATTCCTGCTAAATATGCTGATAGCGAAGAACTTGCCGATGCAGTGCTTGAGAATAATAATGTGTTTATAACTCCCGGTACCATTTTTGGTGATCAGGGGAAACGATATATACGTATCTCGCTCTGTTCCAATGAGGAGATGCTGAGAGAATCACTTGAGAGAATTATTGAAAATAAAAATATTTAAAATTATATATCATGGAATACCAACTTGACTTAGAACCCATTGTGCTGCCCGGACTTGAGCTTAAGCGCCCTATTTTAATCGCCGGCCCATGTAGTGCCGAGACAGAAGAGCAGACACTATCTACTGCTCGCGAACTTGCCGCCAATGGTGTGAAAATATTTAGAGCGGGAATCTGGAAACCGCGTACCCGTCCGGGAGCCTTCGAAGGTATCGGATCTGAAGGTTTACCCTGGCTGAAAAAAGTTAAGGAAGAGACCGGAATGTTCACTGCCGTTGAGGTTGCCACTGCACACCACGTATATGAAGCAATCAAATTTGGCATCGATATTATATGGATTGGTGCACGCACTACTGCCAATCCATTTGCTGTGCAAGAGATTGCCGATGCTTTAAAAGGCATTAATGTGCCGGTGCTAATTAAAAACCCTGTTAACCCCGATCTTGAGTTGTGGATAGGTGCTTTTGAGCGTCTTAACCGTGCCGGTATTAAAAAGTTAGGTGCTGTGCATCGCGGTTTCTCAAGCTACGACAAAACTGAGTTTCGCAACCAGCCACAGTGGCAAATACCTATCGAGCTTCGCCGCCGTATTCCGCAGTTGCCCATTATTACCGACCCAAGCCACATCACTGGCAAGAGCGATCGCATACTTGATGTATCGCAGGAGGCTATGGATCTTAACTTCGATGGTTTGCTCATAGAGTCTCACATATGCCCTTCTAAGGCATGGAGTGATGCCGCACAGCAGGTTACTCCCGAGCATCTTAAAGAGATTATGGGTCAGATAGTTCTGCGCCGTTCGGCAATTGGCGACACTCCCCGTGTTACCCTTGATGAACTTCGAAAGAAAATTGACATTCTCGACCAGAAACTGTTGAATATGTTGAGTGAGCGTATGACTCTATCCGAAGCAATCGGTAAATATAAATATGAGAATAACATTACGATTCTTCAAACCCGACGTTACAACGAGATTATGAACGACCGTAAGGAGAAAGCCGAGAAAGCCGGTCTTAATCCTGATTTTGTGATAAAAGTTTATGAAGATATTCACGAAGAGTCGATTCGCTGTCAGAATATTATTATGAATAAAGAGCTGGCAAAAAAGGATAACGTAACACAAGCATAATAAAAAATACTGCGTCGCTGATATTGATTTCAGTGGCGCAGTTCATCAGCAAAAGATATAACACATGAAGATTTGTGTAGTTGGTGCGGGTAAGATGGGAATATGGCTTACTGATGCACTCTGTATGCAACATCAGGTTGCAGTTTTCGACCGTGACGTAGAACGGTTGAAATTTGTATTTAATACTCAGCGGCTTACGAGCTATGAAGAGATAAGAGCCTTTGAGCCCGAACTGCTAATAAATTCTGTTACGTTGAAATATACAATTGAGGTGTTTGAGTCGGTATTACCCTATCTGCCAAAGGATTGTATAATTTCTGATATTGCATCGGTGAAGACCGGCCTGGAAGAGTTCTATCGTAATAGTGGCCACCGATTTGTATCAACCCACCCTATGTTTGGCCCCACATTTGCCAGTCTTAAAGAGCTTTCGAAGCATCATGCTATAATAATCTCCGAGTCCGATCATCTTGGAAAAGCTTTCTTCAAGGATTTTTATGGATCATTGGGACTAAATATTCATGATTACACCTTTGATGGTCATGACCAGACAATCGCCTATTCGCTATCAATACCGTTTGTATCTACCATGGTGTTTGCGGCGTGTATGCAGCATCAGAAAGCACCCGGCACTACTTTTAACAGGCACCTCGATGTTGCTAAAGGACTTTTGTCGGAGGATGATTTCCTGCTTACCGAAATATTATTTAACCCCTACTCATTGCCCCAGGTAGAGAAAATTGTTGAGCAACTCAATAATTTAATCAGCCTTATAGGCAATCATGATACCGACCATATGCGTGAGTACCTTGCGGGATTGAGGGAGAATATTAAAAGTAAATAACTGATTTGCGTAAAGGCTTATTACCATTATCTTTGCATAGGTTTTAGTGAAGATAATTGTGATATGCCTAAGAATAAGGTTCTGTTGGGTATGAGTGGCGGTATTGATAGCTGCATGGCTGCAATACTGCTGCGCGAAAGCGGCTATAAGGTAGTGGGAGCCACACTTAGCACCTACCTTCCCGCAGGTGAGGATAGCTCAATCGATGATGCTGCAGCTTTTGCCAAGTCACTGGGTATTAAGCATGTGGTGTTGCGCTCACGTGGTGCTTTTAAGCGTGAGGTTATCGATTATTTTACCCATTCATATCAGCATGGATATACTCCAAATCCTTGTGTGCGATGCAATTATACCATTAAGTGGCCGTTACTGCTTGAGAGTGCCCAAAAACATGGATGCCATTATATAGCTACCGGGCACTATGTTAATGTGGAGTGGTTTAATGACCGTTATTACATCAAGCGGGGTTATGATAAGTTGAAAGATCAATCCTATTATATGTGGCGGCTTGGGCAGGATGTGCTCGAACGTGCCATATTCCCGTTAGGCCATTATTCAAAAAGTGAGATTCAGCAACTTGCCATAGATTATGGATTGCCCCACCTGAAAAGGCGTAAAGAGAGCAATAGCGTTTGTTTTTTGGAAAATGGCAATTATGGCGATTTCCTGAAGAAAAATCTTCCCGCTGATAGTGAGGCGCTTACGCCGGGCCTTGTAATTGATTATTTAGGAAACCATTATGGGGATCATCCCGGTTTTGCATTCTTTACTATTGGGCAGAAAAGGGGGTTAACCCCTTCATTACCTGTTGATTGGTGCGTGGTGCATATTGATGCCAATCAAAATGTGCTTATTGTTGGCCCTCGCGATATGCTTTATATTGATAATATTTTGCTGTACGACTACACCATTACTCCCGACACAAACCTGTGGGATGGACAAGAGCTCTTTGTTCGTGTTAGAGGTCTTGATTCGGTACCAGGATATGCCGGCAGGGTGGATATGCTCCCCGAAGGATTGCTTGTAAAGTTCGATACTCCCGTGTGGGCTATTACTCCCGGCCAATCTATAGTAATCTATAATAATGATATTCTGATAGGTGGAGGTGAAGTGCCCGAGTATGATTTGCCGACGAGGTGAGTGAGGGGTTAAAAAGTTGGATAGTTAAATAGTTGAATAGTTAAATAGTAAAATTGAATAGTAAAATAGGTAGATAGTTAAATGATTGAATAGTTAAATAGTTAATAGTTGAATGGTTAAATACTTAAAGAATAAGCGGTGGGAGATTTGACAAAAGGGTTCAACTATAAAGTCAAGCCCTCTGGTTATAACTTACACACTTTATGGGGCTTCTCCTTTTTTTTATCCGCTAATTTCCACCCTCCATCTTCTACCCTCTTATTCCCCATTGCTCATTGCTACTGTTATCTCAAGCACTTTTTTAGTTCGGTTGGTTATTTTATAGCGGTCGTCCATTCGTTGACCTATAATCCATATAATATCATTGCCCGAAATTAGAAGCCACATATGCTCTTTTTCATCTATCCTAAGTTTTTGGTCGATGAAGTAGTCGCTAAGTTTTTTAAATCCAGTCATACCCAGGGGTTTAAATGAGTCGCCCTGCTGCCATCGACGTATTGTTAATGGGAAGTTAATCAGGTCGGCATCGAACATCCCCACATGTTTTAATTTCTTAATCTCAAACGAATTATTTTTATCGTACTCGTTGATTGTTAGTGGGATAGGGGTTGGTATGCTATTTGTGCCGTTCTCTATGTAGAACTCTTCGTTCTCACGGCTAAGGTTGCGCGGCATAATAACCACATTGTAGCGGTCGATTATTGCACGTTTGGTGTTGGAGAAAAACTGACGTCCTATACGGTTCTCTTCAATGCACTTATACATATCGGCAATGGTGGATGCCGTGAATCCGTCTTCATTAAGTATCTCAAAAAGAATTAATTCCGGGGTTTTTCTCTCCATCAGCACTCTTTTCGATATTAATGTGCAGTCGCCCTCGCTACCCACAGCCTCGCTTCTGAATTTATTTACAGCTTCGGTTACCATATCTGCAACGCTGTTGAGGCGGCTCATATTGGCAAGCATCGTTTCCAAGAAGGATGGGTTTATGCTCTTAAACACCGGCATCACTGAGTGGCGTATCTTGTTGCGCAGGTAGTGCTCCTCGGCATTGGTAGAGTCATTAACATACTCAAGCGAGTTGACGGTGCAGTATTGTTCAATATCGGCTCTCGATAGATTAAGCATGGGCCGTATAATATTGCCATTTCTATGTTTAATGCCCGCAAGCCCACGCACACCCGTTCCGCGCGTAAGGTTAAGGAAGAAGGTCTCTACCGAATCATCGGCATGATGACCTACTGCCAGTAGGTCTATGTTGTTGGTAGTCATGATGTTGGCAAACCATTCGTAGCGAAGCTTGCGTGCGGCCATTTCAATGGATATATTCTCCTGTCGTGCTACTTTTTCGGTTTCGAAGTGTACTATATGCAACTTTATATTCCACTTTTTGCATTGAGCCACAACAAACTGCTCATCCCTATTCGACTCGTCGCCTCGGAGGTGGAAGTTGCAATGTGCCGCTTCTATACTATAGCCCAGCGATAGCAATATGTGCGTGAGGGCAATGCTGTCGGCTCCCCCGCTAAGTCCTATCAATATAGTGTTGTTTGCCGTAGCACCACAACTCTGAGTCATGCTCGCCGCCACGATTTGAGAAATATTTGCCATTATTGCCCGTTAAAAATTCGTCTCATTGCCGATGCTTTTACAGCACACTCATCATACTCTTTAGCTGCATCAGATCCTATGGTGATTGCACTACCTGCCGAATATGACATTTTTCTGCTGTCGGTATCATACAGCAAAGATCGTATAACTACATTAAAATCAAAATTCCCCAACGGTGTTATATAGCCTATTGCGCCACTATATAAGCCTCGTGCTGCATCTTCATAATTGTCGATAAGTTGCATCGATCGGTATTTTGGTGCGCCGGTCATCGAGCCCATCGGGAAGGTGGCCTCTATTGCCTCACCCCAGTGTTTCCCTTGGTCAAGTCGGGCTTCAATGGTGGAAATCATCTGCCACACCTGCCTAAAACCGTAAATTCCGCACAACTCCTTGACGTTTACCGACCCCCGTTGTGCAACTTTTGAAAGGTCGTTACGCACCAGGTCGGTTATCATTACGTTTTCGGCTCTCTCTTTTTCTGATGATTGAAGTGCATCACGGTTATGGATATCTGTTGATGGGTTGCTGCTGCGGGCTGCTGTGCCTTTTATGGGCTGACTCATTAAGTAGCCATTGTTATGGAAGATATACCGCTCGGGCGATGCCGATATTGCATAATTGTTATTGCTTTTTACAAATGCGGCAAATGGAGTTGGCGATTCGCGGTTAAGTGCAGTCCATATTTGGGCCGGATTGGCATTAACATTATCAGCAACAAAACTTATGCAGTAGTTCATCTCATAAATATCGCCTCTTCGGATGTGGTCTTTTATGGTCTCTACACTCTCAATATACCTGTTGCGCGAGGTTATTTCATTGAAAGTTACCTTCTTGAGCGGTTGCTGGATATGTTCTGATGAGCATAGATTGTCGATGAATTGTTGAGCCTCTTCGGGTGTAGTTGTATCATTATACTCGAGGCGCAACCCCGCTTTATCTTTAATAACTATATATTGGGGCGAGAAAAACTCCATTGTGGGGAATTCTACGACTGGCTTATGGCGTGATTCCAGATCCTCAAGGTTGTTTTTATAATCGTAGGTTATATATCCGAAGTACCAATCGTTATTGTTTATATGTTGATTTACCAGCGATTGTGCGTCATTAACTGTTGTGCCAATAATACCTATGGCCGCCATGTAATCAATATTTCCGTTACTCCATCCGCACATATTGTTACTCTCTAATATTACTCCCATTGGGTGATTTAATACCTCGAAAGGCATTGAAACCCTTATTTTGTTAAAAAAATTAACGTTTATATCTATTTTTTTTCTCATGAATGCAAATTTACTAAAAAGGGTTGAATTAAAGATTTTTTAATCAAAAATGTGTTGTTATATATTGATATAGAGTATTGTATATTGTTTGCAACTATTTATGAGAAATGAATTATTTTACCATATGTGTAAAAACATTTACATTTTTTTTAAAAAGTATTTGGAAGTTTAGAAATAAATACAAATATTTGCATTATCAAATTCAAACAAATCTAAAACAAATCTAAAAAAATCTAAGATATGATTTACTGGGATACTGACATATTGAATAGTTTATCTGGTCAGGAGAAGAAAAAATTCCTAGGCAAGAAGATGGTCATCAATCATCTGTATCATCAGGGGTCACTATCTGGTTCCGATTTGTCGGGGCTGCTTCAGTTAAGCAATCCCACCACTATGCTCTATCTTAATGAGCTTATCACCGAAGGATATGTTGAAGATCGTGGTAAGGGTGACTCATTGGGTGGCCGTCGTCCATCAATGTACGGTTTAAACCGTGATTCGATCTATATTTTTGGTGTTGATATTGCACGTAAGCAATTAACCATCTCCCTATACAATATTGAACTCACTAAAGTTGCCTCGCATGTAGAGGTAACTGATGGTATTCGTAACGAACTGTCACTTATCGACGATATTTATGACCGTTGTATGGTGCTCTGCAAAGAGGCCAATATCGATCCGGCCAAAATTTTCGGTGTCGGTATCTCTTTGCCAGGATTGATTAACAGCGAGACAGGGTATTCACACACCTACCTCTGTTTCGATAACCAACCTATTACTCAACTATTTCAAAAAAGATTTAAGCGGCCTGTATTTATTGAAAATGATGCCAAAACACGGACTCTGGCCGAGGTACGTTTTGGATCAGGAAAGAATATTGAAAACATGCTATATATTCAGATCGATTGGGGTCTTGGGTTGGGCATGGTTTTTAATGGTAAGCTGTATAGAGGAAACTCAGGATTTTCTGGTGAACTTTCACACATTCCCATCGAATCTAACGGTGTCCTTTGTCAGTGTGGGAAAATTGGATGTTTAGAAACAGTTGCCTCCGCAAAAGCGCTTGTGCGTTTTACGGTAGAGCAGCTCGAGAGCAACCGCCAGTCACTACTCTATGCTCAGTTTAGCAGCAACCCCTCTTTACTCACCGCTCCTCTCATTATTAATGCGGCTCTGCGTGGCGATCAGCTTGCCATTCGCCAGGTGCAGCGTGTGGGAGAGAACCTGGGTAAAGGCCTTGCGTATCTTATCCAGATACTGAACCCCGAGCTTATAGTACTTAGCGGTGCAATGACTCATGCATCCGAATATCTTCTAACTGCTATTCGTCAGTCACTTTACACCAACTGTCTCCCTCTGTTGCGAGAAGATACCCAGCTTGGAATATCTACCCTGGGTGATGATGCAGGTGTGATGGGAGCGGTGGCCGTAGCAGTAGAAAATTTACTAACTACCAAAACATGAGAATTAGATTTAATGTAAATTTTTATTAATCCCAAATTAGTGTTAACATGAGAAAGTTATTAGCAATTTCTTGTCTATGGCTTATGGGCTTGGCTATATTTGCCCAGTCAACCATCACAGGAAAAGTAACAGCCAAGGAAGACGGCCTCCCTATTCCTGGTGTCAACATTGTAGTGAAAGGTACCACTACCGGTACTATCACCGATTTTGACGGTAATTATTCACTTAAAGCCGAATCGAGTGACGTGCTTGTATTCTCCTTTGTAGGATATGCAGTGCAAGAGAAGCCTGTAGGAACCTCTACAGTTATTAATGTAACTCTTGTTTCAGAGAGTATCGGTCTTGATGAGCTTGTGGTAACAGCTCTTGGTATCAAGAAAAACCAAAAAGCTCTTACCTATTCAACCCAACAACTTAAAGGTGACGAACTTACCAAAGCCAAGGATGTTAACCTTGTTAACTCTATGGCCGGTAAAAGTGCCGGTGTGCAAATTACAAAGAGTTCATCTGGTGTTGGTGGATCGGCAAAAATCGTTATCCGCGGTAACCGCTCGGCTACAGGCAACAACCAGCCTCTATATGTAATTGATGGTGTGCCAATGCTTAACTCTATTGCAGTTCAGCCGGCTACAACTCACGGTGGTAATAACGATGCAGGTGGTCGTGACTCTGGTGATGGTATATCTAACCTTAACCCCGACGATATCGAAAGCATCAACATCCTTAAAGGTGCCTCTGCTGCTGCTCTTTACGGTTCGCAGGCTGCCAACGGTGTTATCGTTGTAACAACCAAAAAAGGTAAAGCAGGTGCTACAAAAATTGATGTTAGCTCTAATATTACCTTTGATAATGCTATCGAACTTCCCGAACTTCAGAGTGACTACGGTAAGAGTGGTGACATGAGCTGGGGTGCAAAACTTGCTAAAAAAGGAAGCCGTAGCTATGTTGATGATTTCTTCCAAACTGGTGTAACTGCCATCAACTCAGTTAGTGTAAGCAAAGGTAATGAGCAGATGCAGACTTACTTCTCTTATGCCAATACATCAGCTAATGGTATTATTGAACGTAACAGACTTAATAAGCACAACGTAAACTTCCGCGAAACAGCAAAGCTTTTCAACGATAAAGTACAGCTTGATGCTAACGTAAACCTTATCCGTCAAACAGTTCGTAACCGTCCTACTCCAGGTGGTATGTATATGAACCCACTTGTAGGTCTTTATAGAGCTCCTGGTGATTTTGATGCAGCTACTTATAAGAGTGCATTCGAGAAATTTGACCCCGTTCGTCAAATTAATGTTCAAAACTGGCACAAAGCCACATCTACAGAAGAGCAGAGCCCATGGTGGTTACTTTACCGCTCACCAAGCTGGGAGACTCGTAACCGTGTAATTACTGCTCTTACTGCAAAATGGGATGTGAACGACTGGTTTAGCCTTCAGGCTCGCGGTAACGTTGACTATACCAACGATAATTACGAGCAAAATATGTATGCTTCTACCGATCCTGGTCTTGCTGGTAATAACGGACGTTATATAACTTCTAACAACCAAGAGACTCAGATTTATGGTGACGTTATTGCATCTGCCAATAAGAGATGGGATGTATGGTCAATCTCTGCATCTGTAGGTTCTAGTATCAACGAATTCAAATATCATAATCTTCTTCTTGACTCACGTCCTAGCGGCCTTTTCTTACCTAACGCATTCAGCATTGGTAACATGGTGGGAGTAGGTTATGTAGATGAGTCTGATATTCGTAAGCAACTTCAGTCAGTATTTGGTACTGCTCAGCTTGGTTTCAACGATTACCTGTTCCTAGATGTAACAGCTCGTAACGACTGGTCATCATCACTAGCTTATACTGATAGCAAAAATTCAGGTTTCTTCTATCCTTCAGTAGGTCTTACTGCAGTTCTTAGCGATATGGTTACTATGCCTGATTTTATCAGCTTTGGTAAAGTACGCGGATCATACTCTAACGTAGGTAACGACCTTCCTGCCGGTATCACATATCGTCAGCATAGATTTTCTGCCGGTGGAGTATTCCAAGAGAACTCTAATGAGCCTTTTTCTAACCTGAAACCCGAAATTTCAAGCTCATACGAAGTTGGTACTGACTGGCGTTTTTTCAATAGCCGTGTGTCAATGGAGCTTACATACTATAAAACTGAAACAAAGAACCAGTTCTTTACAATTCCTGCCCCAGCATTCTCAGGTTTTGCTAATTACTATGTTAACGCAGGTAAAATCGAGAACCAAGGTTTCGAGGCTATGCTAGGTATAACTCCTATCACCAACGATAACTTTACTTGGAAAACCGACTTTAACTTCTCTACCAACAAAAATAAAGTTGTAGAGTTGCACCCTGACCTAAGCGACTTCATCTTTGGTGAAATTGGTAACAACAGCTACTACATGAAGTTAGTTGAAGGTGGATCATTCGGTGATATCTATGGTAAGCAGTTTATGAGAGATGGTGATGGCAATATCATGTATCAAACTACTTATGAAGATGAAGATGGTAATGTACATCCAATAGCTCCTGAAAATCAAATACCACTTATCGGTGATTGGAAGAAAGTTGCTAATGCAACACCTGACTTCAAACTAAGCTTGAATAACAGCTTCCAATATAAAAATTGGTCATTGAGCGTACTTATTGATGGTAGCTTTGGTGGTGATGTTATGTCACTTACAGAGGCTGAACTTGATAAATATGGTACCTCAAAAAATAGTGGAACAGCCCGTAATGCAGGTTATGTGAACTTTGACGGCCGCCAAATCAAAAATGTAGAAGGATTCTACTCAGCAGTTGGTGGACGTGACGGTATCTCTGAGCATTATGTATATTCAGCTACCAATATTCGTCTTCGCGAGCTAGTTGTAGCTTACTCATTGCCTAAGTCTCTTGTTCAAAAAACAGGTTTCCTTAGTGGTGCCAATGTATCATTCGTAGGACGTAACTTGTTCTTCTTCAAGAATGATGCTCCATTCGATCCAGACAATTCACTGTCAACAGGTAATAACCTGCAAGGTATCGACATTTATGGAATGCCATCTACCAGAAGCTTAGGATTCAATGTTAAACTATCGTTCTAACTTAACTTATTTGACTAATCATGAGAAATATAATCAAAACAGGTTTGGGAGCGGTGTTAACTGCCGGTATGCTGTTTAGCTCCTGTACCTCCGATTTCGAAAATATCAACCAGGATGATCGTAAGATTGTCGATTCACAATTGGCTGCTGATGGATTTAGCGCCGGAGCTCGTATCATGCAGATGCAGCAATGTTTATATGCCAACTTACCTTCACAGGGTACCAACTGGAAATTCCAGATTCTTCAGAATCTGAATGCCGACCTTTGGAGTGGATATCTTACTCCTCCCACCCCGTTTGCTGGTAACGTTCACAATAATGTGTATGTGCTTAATGATGGATGGAACAGCTCAATGTGGAATGATGCATACTCATTCTTTATGCCACCATCTCTAAAGATTGAGAGACAATCATCAGAGCAAAAAGAGATGCTTGCAGCCAATACAATTATGCGTGTTGCCATGATGCACAAGGTATCTGATTACTATGGTCCGGTGATTTACGAAAACTATGGTAAAGAAGGTTCTGACGGTACTTATGAGGCTCAAGAAAATGTTTATAAGGCTTTCTTCAATAATCTTGACGAGGCTATCAAAGATCTTACTGAGTTTCATCAGGCTAACCCTGAAGGAAAACCATTAGAGCAGTTCGACTTAATGTTCGGTGGCGATTTCAAACAGTGGATTAAATATGCCAACTCACTTCGTCTTCGTCTTGCTATTCGTGTTGCTTATGTTGATGCAGCCCTTGCAAAAACTAATGCCGAAGCCGCTGTTGCTCACGAGTATGGAGTATTTGAAGGTGATGAGAAAGCTGCCATGAAAATTGGTACTTATACCAATCCACTTGGTGAGATTGCAGCTTCTTGGGGTGATATTCGCCTTGGTGCTTCTATAGCAACTTATCTTGTAGGTTATGATGACCCACGACTATCAAAAATGGCTCTTCCTGCTACTGATGCTGATATAAAAGGTCAGTATATCGGTATCCGTTTAGGATGTGATATCAAAGATAAAGATGATTATGTAGGATACTCTTCTACAGCAATTACCAAAACTACATCGCCTGTTCTTTTGGGTGCTGCCGAGGCTTGGTTGCTACGTGCCGAAGGTGCATTGCGCGGTTGGAATATGAAAACCACTGCTGAAGAGGCATATAAGAATGGTATTAAAGCATCTATGGATCAGTGGGGTGCTGCTTATGATGAGACAACTTACCTAAGCGACAAAACTCCTATAGCATATGTAGATCCTAATAACTCTGCTAATAATGCAGCTGCTCTTACTTCTGTAACTCCTAAATGGGATGAGAGCGCCTCTAACGCTGTTAAACTTGAGAAAATTATTACTCAGCGTTGGATTGCTTGCTATCCTGATGGTACAGAGGGATGGGCCGAAGTACGCCGCTCTGGTTTCCCAAAAATATTCCCTGTTGTGAATAACAAGAGTGGTGGTGAAATCCCTCAGGGCGAATTTATTAAGCGTGTTCGCTTCTCGGTTGACGATAAAGCTCGTAACCCAGAGGGATATGCAAAAGGAGTACAACTTCTTGAAGGAGGTAAAGATTCACCAAACGCTCGCCTATGGTGGGATGTTGCGAATAAATCTTTCAACTAATTCCCCTTTTTATAAAAGTTAATTGTTTTTTTTCATCAGGCAGCCTCGGTTGCCTGATGTTTTTTATACCACTTACTGTCTAATTACTGTAAGTGGTTTCTCCGTTTTTAGTAAAGTATGGTAAATTCATAAATATTTTAAGTTTTAAATAAGCTATAATTCAAATATTTTAGTAATATTGCATAAATATTAAAACAGATTTACCGAATGAGATATTGGGATACAGAAGTGCTCAATTCTGTTGCAGGACAGGAACGTAAGAAATTTTTGAGTAAGCGTCAGATTATTAAGTATATATATAGGCATGGCTCATTGACCAGTGCCGAATTGATGCAACTTATTCAGTTGAGTACTCCTACCACATTACTCTATCTTAATGAACTTGTGGAAGAGGGGTTCATCGAGAATCGTGGTAAGGGCGAGTCGGTAGGTGGCCGCCGTCCCACTATTTATGGTCTTGTAAAAAATGCTGTTTACTCGGTTGGTGTAGAGATTGGTCGAAAAGCTGTTAAAGCCGGTCTGTTTAATAATGAACTGGAAGCAGTAGCCACTAAAGAGATGACTGTTGATGTGTTGCCCAACTCTCTTGCCGATATCGACTCCATAGTAAATCTTGTTAACCAGATGGTTAATGAAGCCGGGTGCGAGTTTTCAAAAATTGTGGGAGTGGGTATATCAATGCCGGGTCTCATTGATTCGCAGGAAGGAATTAACCATTCATATATGAACTTTGGTGGTATGCCGCTTGCCGAGCATTTTTCGCGTAAGTTCAACTGCCCTGTTGTGCTCGATAATGATGCCAGAGCCAGAACTCTTGCCGAGATGAAGTTTGGTGCTGCCTATCAGGTACCCAATGCAATGCTTATTCTTATTGAGTGGGGGCTGGGCCTGGGTCTTATCCTTGATGGCAGGCTTTATACCGGTCAGAATGGTTTTGCAGGCGAATTTTCGCACATCCCCATTGATCCCAATGGCGTTCTATGTAATTGTGGTAAAATTGGTTGTTTAGAAACCATGGCTTCAGGGCAGGCATTGGTTCAGCAAACCATAGAAGCACTTTCTGCGGGAGTGGGCAGCCTTCTTAAACAACAGTTTTTAGATAATCCTTTATCAATTACACCTATGCGCATTATTGAAGCGGCTAAAGTTGGTGATGCACTTGCTATTGAGCAACTTACACGCATTGGGGCTGCATTGGGTAAAGGGGTTAGTTATTTGATACAGATACTTAATCCGGGTGTAATTATCCTTGGAGGTTCTATTTCCGAAGCAAATGAGTATATCATTACACCTCTCAAGCAGGCTCTGTTTCAGTACTGCCTGCCGCAATTGAGAGAGAATATTAATGTATGTCTTTCTCCTCTCGATAGTAATGCCACTGTAAAAGGTGCTGCCGCTGTTCTGCTGGAGAATGCTTTATCGTCGGCAAATATTTGATTTCGAGATATAAGGGGTTGGTTAATTCCCCGATGTTTTTTTTGATTATTATAATAGGGGTGATATTGGGGTGTAGAATATTATGTAGTAAAAATAGTTATAATAATGAGCAACGAATTTATTATTGGTGTTGATATTGGTGGAACAAGCATCTGTACAGGTCTTATTCAAAACCAAAAGATATTGAAGTATCACGCCACTCCAACAGGCGCTGCGAGAGCCAGCGAAGAGATACTTGAAAGTCTTTACGAGGCAATAAATGCTGTTTGGCACCCCGAAGTAGTTTCAATCGGGGTAGGATCACCCGGTTTCCTAGATACAGAAAAGGGTATTATATTGAAGATTAATAATATTCCTGCGTGGAATGGACTTAATCTTAAAGAAAAAATAGAGCATAAATTTAATGTGCCTTCATTTATTAATAATGATGCTAACTGCTTTGCCTTAGGTGAAAAATATTTCGGTAAAGGACAAGCGTTTAAGCATATGGTTGGAATCACCCTAGGTACTGGTCTTGGGGGAGGTATTATTATTAATGATAAACTTCATGCAGGGGTGGCCTGTGGTGCCGGCGAATTTGGTTGTGTGCCTTATTTTAATAGCAACTTTGAGAGCTACTGCGGCAGTAATTTCTTCTCGCGTATATACGATACTACCGGCAAAGAGCTTTACGAGTCGGCTATGAAGAATGATCCTGAAGCGTTGGCAGCCTTCACTAAGTTTGGTAACCATATAGGTAATCTGTTTACCAATATTCTATATGTGCTTGCTCCAGAAGCTATTATTTTGGGTGGATCAATAAGCAAATCGCTACCTCTTTTCCGCGAAGGAATCTATCAGTCGTTAGAGGCTTTTCTGCTTCCTCAAGTTAGAGATAACCTTGTTATAGATGTCTCTGATCTTGAGCATCCCGCTCTTTTAGGCGCTGCAGCCCTATATTACGACTCGAAAAAATAAGTACTCAATGTTCTTTTCGAATGCCGACCTCTGATTTTTATTAGGGGTCGGCATTTATTATTTCATCCCACTTTATTTCTGTTCGTCAAAAGATTGTATGCTGATATATAAATTAGCTTGACATATAGTTTTAGTTTTCATAATTTTGGTAACTGATAAGCCCCCAAATGTTTTAGTGAATAACTTTAATCTATTGAGAAAGATAAAATGAAGGCAAAAAAAGACGTTCGTAATTTAAGAAAACTCGATAATGAGATTTGGCGTGAAATTCCATTTACCGATAAAAAATATGAAGTAAGTAATTACGGGCGTGTTAAAAGCTACTGTTACGACACGGTTAATGGGCGTATCGTGAAACCTGGGAGCATTAAAGGATTCTATAACGTTACTTTAAGGGTTGAAGGTAAGAAAAGATCATTTCTGGTACATAAGTTGGCTGCCGAGTTGTTTTCTCCCCGCCAGGAGGATGAAACAGTTGTAATTCATCTCGATTGGAATAAGCAAAATAACTATATTGAAAATCTTAAATGGGTAACCAAAGAGTATAGCTATAAACGTATGCACTCTGTATTGCAGGAAACCAGACGTGCTTCAGGTAGTATGGTTACCAGCTCTAAGCTAAAGACCGAAGATGTGGAGGTGCTTAAGGGTATGCTTGCAAAAGGAGTTAAGCAGAATGTTATTGCTAAGCTTTTTTGTATTAGTGAGATGCAGGTAACTCGTATTAAGCGTAATGAGAATTGGAGTGAGATACAGCCACGTGCATAATTTTTTTATAAAAGAATTTTTTGTTTTAATATTTTTATTTTTTGGCTTTCATTTTGTACAATTATAATACAATTCTAAAGTAGTTGTGTTATTTTTGTTCATTATGAATTATCTAAGACGTTTACTCAACGGTTTTCTTGAATGGAGAGTAAGGAAAATCAGCCTTCACCACTTTGTGCTTATTATAAGTTTTATAGTCGGTATATTTAGTGGTCTGGCTGCTGTTATACTTAAAAATACAATTCACTGGGTAAAGGTGGTTCTGGTTGGTCATTTTGAGTCGCTTAACTTTAATATTCTATACATAGCATATCCTGCCATAGGTATTTTCATTACAGTTCTCTATGTGCGATTCTTTGTGAAAGAGAGTCTTGGACATGGCATCACTAAAATATTGCATGCAATTTCAAGAGGCGATAGCCGATTAAAGCGCCACAACAACTATTCCTCTATCATCGCGAGTTCTTTTACCATTGGGTTTGGAGGGTCGGTGGGAGCAGAGGCTCCAATTGTGCTTACCGGTGCATCTATAGGTTCATCTATAGGGCGGTTATTTAAGCTCGACTATAAAACCCTCACTCTAATGATGGCTTGTGGTGCTGCAGGTGGTATAGCCGGAGTGTTTAAAGCACCCATTGCCGGCATAGTGTTTACATTAGAAATATTGATGCTTAATCTCACCTTGGCATCCATACTTCCACTATTGATATCGGCAGTAACGGCCACTTCGGTCTCCTACTTTTTTTTAGGTAAAGAGGTTGAGTTCAACTTTCTTATTGATATGCCTTTTGCCATTTCTGATATACCATTATATATTATTCTTGGAGTTTTTACTGGTTTTATCTCGCTCTATTTTACCCGAGGATTAATGTTTGTAGAGAAGCGGTTCTCTAAATTTAAACACTCCTACTCCAAAATTTTGGTGGGTGGTATCATTCTTGGCATTCTCATTTTTCTTTTTCCACCTCTCTACGGTGAGGGATACTCCACTATTTCCAATCTGTTGAGAGGGCAGGAGCAGGAGGCAATCAGTAATACTCTCTTCAATGGTTTGGGGAGCGGTGTATGGGTGATGATTTTATATCTGTTTTTCATCGTGCTCTTCAAAGTTGTTGCTACAGGTTCTACCAATGGTGCAGGTGGTGTAGGTGGTGCCTTTGCGCCCAGTCTGTTTCTTGGTGGTGTTTCCGGATATCTGTTTGCAATGTTGGTTAACCTTACCGGGTGGGTTTCTATTCCGTCAACCTCGTTTACTCTTGCAGGCATGGCCGGCATAATGTCGGGTGTGATGCACGCCCCGCTTACTGCAATTTTCCTTATTGCTGAAATCACCAATGGTTATCAGCTTGTAATACCTCTAATTATCACATCAGCAATAGCATATCTCACAATTTACTATTTCGAGCCTTACTCCATATATACCAAGCGTCTTGCCGATGAAGGTAAGCTAATTACTCATGAGAAGGATAAGGCGGTGCTCACTCTAATGAAGCTGGATGAGGTGATAGAACGCGATTTTCTTTCGGTATCTCCTAATGCCACTTTGGGGCAACTGGTGCAGGTGGTGGCACGCTCCAAACGTAATATTTTCCCGGTGCTGAATTCTAAAAATCAAATGCTCGGCATAATTTTGCTTGAAGATATCCGTAGTATAATGTTCGATAGCAACAAATACGATAAACTGCGGGTTGTTGATTTGATGACTATTCCGCCTGCCTATATTCAGCAAGAGGACTCGATGGACACAGTGATGGATAAATTTGAAGCCTCAGGTGCATGGAACTTGCCGGTGGTTAATGGCCGTGAGTATGTGGGCTTTGTGTCGAAGTCAAAGATTTTTTCGGTATATAGAAATGTGCTTATGGATTTCTCCTATGAATAATAAATTAAAAGGTTGCATTAAATCAGCTATTTAATTGATTCAAAATATTAAATTTGTTCTGGGTTAAAAAATAAATATTCCCAACCAACTTTTAGAAACCAACTTTCTGCTTTTGCGGATATATAAACTTTAGAAACACATGAATAGAGACAAACAGATCTTTGATCTTATCGAACAGGAGAAACAACGTCAACTGCATGGTATAGAGTTGATTGCTTCAGAAAATTTTGTGAGTGACCAGGTTATGGAGGCCATGGGCTCTGTGATGACCAATAAGTATGCCGAAGGATTGCCAGGGGCTCGTTATTATGGTGGTTGTCAGATAGTTGATCAAAGTGAAAACCTTGCCATCGATCGCCTTAAGAAACTCTATAATGTGGAGTGGGCCAACGTGCAACCACATAGTGGCGCGCAAGCCAATATGGCTGTGATGATGACTGTGCTTAATCCTGGTGATAAATTCCTTGGCCTTGACTTGTCGCATGGTGGTCACCTTTCGCATGGTTCGCCTGTTAATAGCTCAGGTCTTCTTTATGAGCCAATCGCATATACTGTGAAGGAAGATACCGGCCTTGTTGATTATGACCAGATGGAGAAATTGGCACTCGAGCACAAGCCAAAACTTATTATCGGTGGTGCATCGGCCTACTCGCACGACTGGGATTATGCCCGTATGCGTGCTATCGCCGATAAAATTGGTGCTTTGCTGATGATTGACATGGCGCACACCGCCGGGTTGATTGCTGCCGGATTGCTTAAGAATCCTTGCGAATATGCACATATCGTAACTTCAACAACACATAAAACCCTTCGTGGACCACGCGGTGGTATCATCCTTATAGGTAAAGATTTTGATAACCCAATGGGTATCACTACCAAAAAAGGTGAAATACGTAAAATGTCTTCACTTATCGATTCTTCTGTATTCCCCGGTATTCAGGGCGGTCCGCTTGAGCATGTTATAGCTGCCAAAGCAGTATCTTTCCATGAGGCACTTCAGCCCGAATATAAAGAATATCAGAAACAGGTAATTAAAAACGCCAAGGCTATGGCCGGCCATTTTATCGATAAAGGATATAAAATTGTGTCGGGAGGAACCGATAACCACCTTATGCTTATCGACTTGCGCACTAAATTCCCCGAGTTAACAGGTAAAGTTGCCGAGAATGCTCTTGTTAGAGCTGATATTACCATCAATAAAAATATGGTTCCTTACGATAGCCGCTCGCCGTTTACCACTTCAGGTATCCGTCTTGGTACTCCTGCGCTTACATCTCGTGGTCTTAAAGAGGAGCACATGAAACCTATCGTTGATATGATAGATAGAGTGTTGAGTAACCCCGATTCGGAGCAAGTAGCTCAAGAGGTGAAAAAACAGGTGTATGAAATGATGCACGGTTTCCCGCTTTATGCATATTGATATTTGGTGGGTTTAAATATAGAAATGAAGAGGCTGCACTTTGTGGCCTCTTTTTTGCTATATATAGCAGGAAAAGGGTGTAAATATCGAAAATTGTATTTATTTAACTAAGTGAGCACTTTCGATAAAAAAATAACAACTATCTTTGCACCCTCATAAACAACCACTTCAGCCACATCCGGTTTTCAGGGTAGCGTTTTTAATCGAATCATTATACGATGACGGGCGTGCAGAAAGTGGATAAATACTACTTATGCAATCATTTAAAGAGATTGGACTTTCAGAAGAGTTACTGAAAGCCATTGATGAGCTGGGATTCGAAAATCCCACACCCGTACAGGAGAAGGCTATTCCCGAAATTTTGAACAATGGGCACGACGTGGTGTCGCTGGCACAAACAGGAACTGGTAAAACAGGCGCATTCGGTCTTCCGGTAATTCAACTTGCCGACATTGAAAACACTAATGTTCAGGCACTTGTATTGTGCCCTACTCGCGAACTTTGTCTTCAAATTACCAAGGAGATGACCCACTTTGCCAAGTTTCGTCGAGGCCTTTCTATCACCCCCGTTTATGGTGGTACAGATATCCGCACACAGATTCGTGCACTGCGTAATGGCAGTCATATCGTGGTGGGAACACCCGGCCGTGTGCTCGACCTTCTTGATCGCTCGGTGCTTAAAATTCAGAGTATTAAATGGCTTATACTTGATGAGGCCGACGAGATGCTTAATATGGGTTTTAAAGATGACCTTGAGACAATTCTTGCACAAACGCCAGAGGAGCGCCAAACGCTGCTCTTCTCTGCTACTATGCCTCCTCAGATAGCAAGTATTGCTAAAAAATACATGAAAAATCCGGTTGAGATTAAAATCGGAAAAACTAACCAGGGAGCCGACACTGTTAACCATCATTACTATATGGTGCAGGCTGCCGACCGTTACCTTGCGCTAAAACGTATTGTTGATATCAACCCTGATATTTATGGTATCGTATTTTGCCGCACACGTCAGGAGACCAAAGATGTTGCCGATAAGTTGATGGCCGACGGTTATAATGCTGATGCTCTTCATGGTGATCTGTCTCAGGCACAACGAGATATGGTGATGCAGCGTTTCAGAATCAAGCACCTTCAACTGCTTGTAGCTACCGATGTTGCTGCGCGTGGTATAGACGTTACCGACCTTTCGCATGTTATAAATTATAACCTTCCTGATGACCCTGAGGTGTATATCCACCGTAGCGGTCGTACCGGACGTGCCGGTAAAAAAGGTATTAGTGCAACCATAATTCACTCGCGCGAACTAAATCGCATTAGAGATATTGAGCGTTTCTCAGGTAAGAAATTTGAGCACAAAATGGTGCCTCAAGCCGATGAGATTTGCGAGATAAAACTGTTGCATTTTGTTGATGGTCTTGAGAGTCAAGAGGTGAATGAGGGAGCTGTAACTCCTTTCATGCCTGTGATTTATACTAAGCTTGAACGTTTTAGCAAAGAGGAACTAATACAGAAAATTGTAGCTTCTGAATTTGAAGCATTTAACGATTACTATCGAGATGCAGTAGATCTTAACTACACTCCGCAGAGAAGGGAACGAGGTGCCGATTCACGCTCAAGAGGTAACTTTAGCCGTCTGTTTATAAATCTTGGTAAAACTGATAGAATCAGTGCCGGTGATCTTATAAGCCTTGTGAATATCCACACTAAAGGTATGCAGATAAAAATTGGCCATATCGATATACTTAAAAACTTCTCATTCTTCGAGGTTGATAAGGAGTTTGATAAAGATGTGGTTAATGCTCTCGATAAAAAGCTTGTTAATGGTTACAAACTTATTGTTGAACCTGCATCAGCTAAACCGGAAGGTCGTGGTGAAGGTCGCAATAAAGACAGCCGTAATGGCGATAGTCGTAACGACCGTCGTGGTGGTGGCTCCAGAGATCGTAAGTTCTCCGGTCGTAGCCGCAGTAGCGAACGCAGCTCTGATAATAACGGAGGCTATCCTCGCGGTAAGGGGCGCGAACGCCGTCCTGCACGCAGATCATAATATTAAAAAAAGGGTGTCTAAAACTTAGGTTTAGACACCCTTTTTCCTCTCTATCGCACAACCAAGGGCTAAAGCTGCGTGGTTACTAATACTACCAATGATATTTTATCTTTGTAATCAACACATCAAACCCAAATTTTTAGGGTGGCACTCAGAATGATATTGTACCCATATTACTTATTTGATATTCGGAGGTATTGTATTTCGTAGCACTGTTTCTATTCAAATCAGTAACTACATAATGTATTCGCTCATTGGTATCGGTGGTTATATCGGCCTCCATCATCATCCCTTCGGGAGATTTGGTACCTTTGAACTGTTTGTTTTTCTGGGTGCTACTATTAAGGAAACTTGAACTTTGCCAGTTTATTTCTTTTGTCATCCAGTAGATTGCTGTGGTATTATTACTATTACCTACATACTCTTCGCAATTGTAACCCAATATTTTTTTTGTCTTTCCTGTTTTTGTGAAAACCATCGATTCTTCATCGCTTTCGCTATTTGTATCATTCAATTTGAATGAGGTGGCTATTCCGCTTTTCTGTCCGTTTTTTTCGCCGAGCATCAGCATTGCATTGTTATCGTTATCAAAAATAAATGTGGAAAAGCCCATTTGGTCGTTCGACATTTTTGAGTCATTCATCTTATAACCAAAGCTTTGCTGATTTTGAGTATAGAATATTGTGATTTTTGATTCGTGTTGTAGGGCTCCCTTTTTATTATAAAGGCTCATGTTCATCGTCATCGACTCTTTAAATGAATAGGAGCTCTCATAATTTATAGGTTCATTGGAGATACTCATATTTGCCATTCTCTCCAAAATATCCTTTTCAGATTTCTCTTTTTTCCCATCTTTCCCTTCGGTGGTGCTTTCAATTTTATCAAGCTGTTTCTCCATGGTTTTGTCAACCTTATTCTCTACCCGTTGCTCCACTTTTTGTTGAGCCTTCTTAGCCAGCCTGTCCAGAATTCCTTGTGCCTCCACATCAATGGTTGAGATGGTGAAGAGTGCCATAATGATGTAAATTAAACTTTTCATAGTTTTGCAATTAGTTGTTATATAATATTATGCGTGTTGTTGAGAGTGGGTAATATTATTGTTTCGAATAAATTTACATAGTAATGGCGATAATGTCAATAAAAAAACCCGGAATTCCGGGTTTTAATATCGTTAATTACTTATTTGGTTAGTTTTTGCCCAAATATTCAGATATTCCTTCCTGAGTTGCAACCAGGCCTTTTTCGCCTTTGTGCCATCCTGCAGGACAAACCTCACCGTTTTCTTCGAAGAACTGAAGTGAATCAACCATTCTGATGGCTTCATCCACGTTTCTTCCAAGTGGCATATCGTTTACCAATTGGTGGCGCACAACTCCTTGTTTATCAATAAGGAATAGACCGCGGTATGCCTGTGGTGTTCCGTTGAATATAATTTGTCCGTTCTCGTTGTAGTCATACTCACCTGCAAGAACATCGAAGTTTTCAGAGATAGTCATGCTTGCATCGGCAACCAGCGGATATTTAACACCTTTAATACCTCCCTCTTTTTTCTCGGTCTGAAGCCATTTCCAGTGTGAAAATTCTGAGTCGGTTGATACACCGATAACCTCTACATTGCGGGCTTTGAACTCTTCAATTTGATCCTGGAATGCGATTAATTCTGTTGGACAAACGAATGTGAAGTCGGCGGGGTAGAAAAATATTACCACATATTTTTTACCTTCAAATTGCGATAGTGTAAAGTTATCTACTATCTCACCACCATTTACTACTGCTTTTGCTTTAAAATCAGGAGCTTTTTTTCCTACTAATACTGACATTGTATTTAAAATTTAATTGGTTATTATTTTGAATCAGAACAGAAAAGTGGCTCTTTTGTTTGTTGCTTCGTGGTGTGTATTGTTGGATGTATATATAATTTTTAATCTTTTTATCTGATTTTCAGGTGGTTATGTTGTTGGTTAATTATTGTTAAGGTTAATGATGTGTTTTAAATATTTGTTCTGTGTCTATTTAACATCATCAGAATTATATCGGAATCCCAATCGTTTACCTGTTTTAGTTTTTGATTTCATAATCTCATCTTTCATCTGGTTAAATGTGATGATATTAGCTACTTCGTATGGCGGCACTAAAAGGTCGAAATTGATGGCGTAGCGAATTGCAGTCTCTACAATTTTTTGCCAAATATCGCTATCGAGCCTACTCTCACCAAAATGTTTTACACCCATTCGCCGCTGGCGTTTGCCCTCAACAAAAAATGCTTTCTCCTGATTAATAAATACTCTTGCTATAAGATATCCAAGGTCATCGGGGCGATCGTATCGGAATGAGTCATATAAAAAGTTATATATGCTTATTACTCCTGTGTAGCTCCTCATATGGTTTTCTTCTATATATTCCTGCTTCCACACCTCGTGGTCGCGGTCGAATAGGAAAACGTTACTATGGCTTACAAATACCAGAACATCACCGGCTATTTTCAATGTTATTACATATTGGCCTACCTCGGATAGCTCGATGGTTATTTCGGTGCAATCCACCAGTTTGGAGTTGTACTCGGCCACTAAGTATTTCAAAACAGATTTCAGATTTTCAAATTCCGACATGGTTAAATCGAATATTTTCTGCTTTGTTACAGCTTTCGATTTTAACGTTGACAGTATGTCGTCGCGTAGAGTTTTCTTAGCCATGTTGTTCCGTATGTGTTTATTGTAAAATTAGTATAATAATTTTAATTTTCAATCTTTTGATCTATCCCATTTAAGGTTGGGTAACTATGTTTGGTGAATAATATCAACAAAAAAAGAGAGAATATTGCTATCCTCTCTTTGTTGTATTTGGTGATTTTTAATTAATACGAACGGGCAAATAATACTCTCTGTTTCGATGGTTTGCCTGTGTATATGCATTTGCCCTCCTCTTGTTCGTTATTAAGAGGAATACAGCGAATGGTAGCCTTTGTTTCAGCTTTTATCTGCTCTTCGGTTTCGGTTGTACCATCCCAATGAGCCAGAATAAAGCCGCCTTTTTCGTCAAGCACTTTTTTAAATTCATCGAAAGTTTCAACTTTTGTTGTGTTCTCTTCTCTGAATTTCAATGCTTTACTGAATATGTTGCTTTGAATATCTTCAAGTAGATTTACTACGTACTGTTCGATACCCTCCAACGACACTACCTCTTTGGTTAAAGTATCGCGGCGTGCAACTTCTGCATTGTTGTTCTGAAGGTCGCGCGGGCCTATTGCAAGGCGCACGGGTACTCCTTTAAGTTCGTACTCGGCAAATTTCCAACCCGGTTTTTTCTTGTCGTTATCATCATATTTGGCATCGATACCCATTGCGCGGAATTTAGCAACCAGTTCTTTTGCCACTTTCGATATCGCATCAAACTCCTCCTTGGTTTTATATATAGGAACAATAACCACCGGGGTAGGTGCCAGTTTAGGAGGCAACACCAGTCCGTTATCATCCGAGTGAGCCATGATAAGTGCACCCATCAATCGTGTGGAAACACCCCATGATGTGGCCCATACATGCTCTAATTTACCTTCGTTATTGGTGAAGGTTACATCAAATGCTTTTGCAAAATTCTGCCCTAGGAAGTGTGATGTTCCCGATTGCAGAGCTTTACCATCCTGCATAAGCGCCTCTATGGTGTATGTTTCTATAGCACCTGCAAAACGCTCATTGGCCGATTTTATACCTTGTACCACAGGCATAGCCATGTAGTTCTCGGCAAAATCAGCATATACTTTCAGCATAGTTTCAGTCTCTTCGATAGCTTCTTGTGCACTTTCGTGTGCTGTGTGACCCTCTTGCCACAGAAACTCGGCTGTGCGCAGGAATAGGCGTGTACGCATCTCCCATCGCACCACGTTGGCCCATTGGTTACATTTAATGGGCAAATCGCGGTACGATTGAATCCAGTTTTTATATGTGTTCCAGATTATCGTTTCTGATGTTGGGCGCACGATAAGTTCCTCTTCCAGTTTAGCTTCTGGGTCAACAACCACGCCTTTTCCTTCTGGGTCATTCATTAACCGGTAGTGAGTTACCACAGCACACTCTTTGGCAAACCCCTCTACGTGCGATGCTTCCTTACTGAAAAATGATTTTGGTATAAATAGTGGGAAATAGGCATTTACGTGCCCGGTATCCTTAAACATCCTGTCGAGTACACTTTGCATTTTCTCCCAGATGGCATACCCGTAGGGTTTGATTACCATACATCCCCTAACAGCCGAGTTCTCGGCCAAATCGGCCTTAATAACCAGGTCGTTGTACCATTGAGAATAATTTTCACTTCGTGAAGTTAATTCTTTAGCCATATTACTTAATGAATGATTGATTTTCTTATGAGCCACAAAGTTGCGAAAATAAAGAGATAAAAAGTCCTTATTTCATAAAAAAAAGTGTATTATTGCTAAAGGGTTATTTTTTAGGTGATAAAACACTCGGATGTTGACGAAAGGTTGAATTGTAGCGGTTAATGGTTTTGGTATTTTTAACATCTGGTATAGATTTTGTAGTTATATAGTAAGAAACGAACTAACCATAACCGGAGGGAATAGATATGAGAGCAAAAATAATAATCACAAGTATGGTGGCGCTGGTATTAGCATCATGCTCTAGCGCACGAATGCAATCCGGGCTGTCCTATGGTGATGATATATATTACAACCCACAGGGCAAGCCATTAACACTATCGGATGACTATATTCCGGTGGTTGCCGATAAGGCTGTTCAAAGTAAAGATAGCAAAGTATATGATCAGAAAGTGCGCGAGTACAATCGCTCATCTTCTTCTTACGATACCCGCGATTTTAGTCAGATTCAGGCAAAATATGCATCTATACTGGCCGATGATAATGTTGAAAACGTAGATACTCTTGTTTATTATAATGATGAAACAGGATATTGGGTTAACGGTTTCTCCGGATCTTCTTACGATCAGGATTATGCTGAGCGCATGGTGAGATTTCATGGTCCGTTTAAAGGCATCCCCTATTGGTCGCCACTTTATACCGATGTGGTGTATTTCAGCGATCCAAACTGGAATGTGTATGTAGATGGAAACTATGCCTACGTATTCCCATCATGGAGTAACAGAATGTACACCAACTTTTATTATGGTGGAGGATTCCGTTCGCATTGGAACTGGTCTTTCGGAATGGGCTTTGGATATGGATACGGCTACGGCTGGCCATATAGCAGTTGGTATGGTGGCTGGGGTTATCCATACTACGGCTGGGGCTTTGGATATAATAATTATTGGGGCTACCCCGGTTACTGGGGCTATCCCGGATGGCATCATCACCATCCCGGATCGCACTATCCCGGAGGTAATATTGCAAATAAACCCAGCAGACCTTCTTACTATGGCTCGCGCACAGGAAATAACAATACCGTAGTTGGTAATGTGGGTAATGGGTCAACAAATTATAGATCCAACAACAAGAGCTACTATGGACAACCAGCTACTGTAACTAATGGTGGACGAACCGGAATTACTGTAACCCATGATGGTAAAACCACAACTACTCAAGGCAATGTTACATATAGCAGACCTACTACGGGTACTGTAAACAAAGGATCATCAACCACAGTGCATACCGGTAAAGGAAGTGGAGTGTCTAATCATGTTCAAAACTCTACAACTGTTAGAGATAGAGGTCAGCAACGTGGTAGCTCTACAGTTACACAAAGATATAATAGTGGTCAATCAGGCACCACTAAGCAGGGAAGCAGCAGCCGACCAGCCTATACGCCAAGCAATACTCAGCGCAGTTCAGGTAACGTGCAGCAAGAGAGCAGGCCCCAGAGATCGTCTAGCAGCTATTCTACTCCATCTAATAACAATAGTACTTACACTCCGTCACGATCATCAGGTGGAGGAAGTAGCGTAGGTGGAGGTAGTCAAAGAACCAATCGTCGTTAAAATTTTCAAGTAAATATTAAGCAGTTAAATCAGTGCCAAGCACTGATTTAACTCTCTTATACCATTTTTTAAACCCGCGAAAGATAATCACTATGAGAAAGTTAATATTATCATTATCAGCAACTACGGTGTTCTCGTTGGCTTCATTCGGCCAGGGAATTGATGATGCACTGCGCTTTTCGGCCAATGCACCCACCGGTACTGCGCGCTCAATGGCTATGGGTAATGCTTTTGGTGCCCTAGGTGGCGACTATAGCTCTATAGGCATAAATCCTGCGGGAATTGCGGTATATAGAAGTGGCGAGGCAACATTTACGCCTTCACTTATATTCAATAAAACAAAATCGAATTTTGAAAATATAGGTCGCGAAGGTGACAAGACAACTTTCGTGCCTAATCAGGTTGCCGGAGTATGGACTATGGCTCCTATGCGTGAGGTTACTGAAGGTATTGTTAGTAGTAGCTTCTCTATTGGATATCAACGCACTGCCAATTTTAACCAATCGGGATATATAAAAGGAGACGGAATTATGTCATCTATTCTTGATCAGTTTGTCTTTGAATCTAATGGTTATGCACCAAATGGCCTTAACAATTTTAGGGGAGGGCTTGGGTATGATATGTATCTGATGGATAATTCATTTAATTCGGGCGGATCAACCATAACTATGGATAATACTTATTTTCATGCATGGCAATATCCTAGTATAGTACCTGGCACAGAGGATAATCCGGAGGTTAACATTGGTTGGCGTGCATCTCAAGGCATCAATCAGCAGAGATTTTATGAGCAGAATGGGTATAAAGGCGAGTTTAATTTTGCCTATGGTGTGAATATCAGTAATAAATTGTTTTTAGGTGGTTCGGCCAATGTGTTGACCTACTTCTTTAAAGAGCATTTGATGCATAGTGAGGCACCCAATGGTGGCCTTGATGGTACCGGAAGTGCTGATTGGGAACTGTATGATTTTGCCGGATTTGATTATCACACCTACCTTGAACAGCGGGCAACCGGCTTTAACCTAAAACTTGGTGCAATATATAAGCCAACTCATGCCGTTAGGATAGGACTTGCCTATCACACTCCCTCATATTACAGGGTTGATGAGGATTATCAGAGTAAGATGCAGGTTAGATATGCCAATCCCGGTTCTCACCTTGATGATGCTCCACTTTTGGGTTATTCACCAAAGGGAGAGGATGAGTATCGTTTCCGTACAGCCGACAGGCTTGTGGCCAGTATAGGTGTGGTAGTAGGTAATATGCTGATTGTGAGTGCCGACTATGAACGTTCCAACTACGGGCATATGAAGTATAAGTCGCTATCAGATCAGTATCGCGATTATAGTGATCAGAATAGTGAGATTAGAAGTGCACTAAAAGCTGCCAATACATATCGTGCGGGTATTGAGTACAAACCTCTTGAGAATATAGCTTTGCGTGCAGGTTATTCAATGCAGGAATCGCCTATTAAATCATCTATGATGGTGAATAAACGCAAGTTTGAGACCTACTCGCTTGGTGCTGGATACCGCATGAGGGAGTATTATGTGGATGTGGCATATATGCTTGCCAAGCAGCAAAGAGATTACTACCTTTATAGCTGGGAAGGCACACCAACAGGAGTTGAGTCGCCACCACCTGCCAAGATGAGTATCTCCGATCATCAAGTTGCTGTAACTGTAGGGTATAGGTTTTAGGTTTTAGGATATAGGGTTTAGGTGTTAGGAATTAGGATATAGGGTTTAGGTTGTAGGGGGTAGTCTATGGCCTAAACATTTTTACGTTAATAAGGGCTTCAGGCATTGGCAATGAAGGTCTTAATGTTGGATTTTAGTCCAAATTCAATTTTGTAAGGCGTTGGTTACCAATAGTAAATGTCGTTTTGCGTGTCGGCATCTACGTGTGTTTTCGCTGAAGCCTTTTTCCCATCACTCAAGATAGCTACGGGCTGAAACTGCGTGGTATTGATAGCATTATGTGGTTATGGTTTACTATAGATACACAATGAATATTCTGCCTGATAGGCTGGATTTTGCTCGTGTTTATTAGGATATTCATATAACTTTACTCCCTATTCCCTATTCCCTATTCCCTTAATTCCCAATTTACCATTTTTAAAGTATAGCTCATCAATGCTTTTACGCTTTTTTGTTTCCGGCGGTGTGTCGGCAGGGTAGCCTATTGGCAGCATCACTACCGGGCTGAATTGGGAGGGGAGGTTTAATGCTTTCGATAATATTTCGGCATTGAAGTTACACACCCAGCAGGTGCCTAGTCTTAGTTCGGCTGCTTGAAGGGTGATATGGTCGGCGGCTATGGCGGCATCAATATCGGCATGGTCCTTATTGTCGGAAGGCCGCTTCCAACTTTGGTTGTGGTTGGCACACACTATTATTATTTGTTTGGCCTTAGAGAACCATTCGCGAGGATACGATTTGTAAATTTCGTTGAGAAGATGGGCATCATCAACCACAATAAAAATGTAGGGTTGGTAGTTGACTGCCGATGGAGCAATACGCCCTGCCTCAAGTACTTTAATTATAAGGTCTTCTGTAACTTTTTCTGATGTGAAGTTTCTTACGGAACGTCTGTTTATTGCGAGTTTATTGAAGTTCATAATTTTTTAGTTTTTATCAAAAATACAACTCTTTCTTTTTTGAGCAATGAAAAGAGGTTTATAACATCTTGTTTTGTTAGATTTGTGTATTGTTTCCCTCAAAAATGGATTATTATGGAGATAAAATCTGTTGTTGTTCCCGATGGGGAATCGTTGCAGGAGATTGGCCGACTGCTGGATGATAATATTATTCCGATAGAGATTGATGTTATCAATTGGAAGAAATTTAATTATAAACCACAGGTAAGTGTGCAAATTGCACATAATGGGCATTTTATACTTCTGAAATATGATGTGCGGGAGCAGGCAGTGATGGCAAAGGTTACAAAGCCCAATGGTGAGGTGTGGACTGATAGCTGTGTTGAGTTTTTTATTTCGCCAGGAGGTGATAATGAGTACTATAACTTCGAGTTTAACTGCATTGGTACGCCGTTGTTGAGACATAATATTAACGGAGAGGTAGTTTTTGCTTCGGATGATGTTATGTCGTCAATAAAAACATTGTCAACTCTTGGTAATAAGCCGTTTGATGAGAAGAAGGGTGATTGGGAGTGGAGTCTGGTGGTTGCAATTCCTGTAAATTCTCTTTTCAGACATGATATTTCAGAGTTGCAGGGACGAACAATGAAGGCCAATTTCTATAAATGTGGTGACGGACTTACGGTGCCTCATTTTGTGGCGTGGACAAGGATTGAAACTGAGAATCCCAGTTTCCATGAGCCACGATTCTTTGGAGAGATAGTATTTGAGTAAAACACCCAACGATGTCATTATCAGATATTTGACATCGTTGGATTAGGGTTTATTTTCTTGTTAGCAATACCACATTTTCTACATGGTGAGTGTGTGGGAACATATCCACAGGTTGAATTTTCTCCACTTTATAGCGTATATCGAGCATGTTGATGTCGCGCGCCTGGGTTGCCGAGTTACAACTTACATACACAATTCTTTCGGGAGCGGTGTTAAGGATGGTCTGCACCACATCGGCATGCATTCCGGCACGTGGTGGATCTACAATCATCACATCGGGATAGCCGTGTTGCTCTATGAAGCTGAAGTTCAGCACATCTTTCATGTCGCCGGCAAAGAATTTGGTATTTGTGATGCCGTTTATCACTGAGTTGATTTTTGCATCTTCAATGGCTTCGGGCACATATTCAACACCTATAACTTTTTTGGCATTATGAGCTACGAAGTTGGCTATTGTGCCAGTGCCGGTGTAAAGGTCGTACACAGTTTCGTTGCCTGTGAGGGCAGCAAAATCGCGTGTTACCTTATATAATTCGTAGGCCTGTTCAGAGTTGGTTTGATAGAAAGATTTGGGTCCAATTTTGAATTTTATACCTTCCATCTCCTCCATGATATGATCTTTCCCGCTGAAAAGAATCACGTCCTGGTCGGTAATAGTGTCGTTTGCTTTAGAGTTGATAACATACATCAGCGATGTTATCTGTGGAAATTCAGCTGCCAAGGCTGTTAGCAATGCCTCTCGTTGTTCCTTGTTCTCACGGAAGAATGATATTACCACCATTACATCACCTGTTGACGATGTGCGAATCATCAAAATACGAAGGAAACCGTGTTGTTGTCGAAGGTCGAAAAACTCTAGTTTGTGGTTGTTGGCGTATTGGTTTATCCAGTTACGTATGGAGTTAGACGGTTCGGGTTGAAGGTGGCATTCATCGATGTTAACCACTTTATCGAATAGACCCGGTATATGAAATCCTAAACCGTTATGATTTTCAATAGACTCTTTTTCCTCCATTTCGGTAGGAGAGAGCCATCGTTTATTGGAGAAAGTATATTCAAGTTTATTACGGTAGAAACGATTTTTGGCAGAACCCAATATGGGAAGTGGCTTGGGCAGCTGCACCTTACCTATGCGCATGAGGTTATTGAAAACCTCGCGTTCTTTAAATATCAACTGCTCTTGGTATGGCATATTTTGCCATTTGCAACCTCCACACACGCCAAAGTGCGCACAGAATGGCTCAACCCTTATGGGTGATAGCTTATGGAAAGCTACTGCATTACCTTCGAAAAAGCTGGTACGCTTTTTTGTTACCTGTATATCGACAATATCGCCGGGTACCGCATTATTAACGAATACCACCTTGTTCTCTATTCTGCACAGAGCTTTTCCCTCGGCAGCGATATCGGTAATTTCTATTTTATGAAGTAAAGGTTTGTTTTTTCTTGATCTTCCCACGTTCTACAAATTTGGATGTAAAAGTATAAAATAAAGTTGGCAAA
>CAZWOA010000030.1:7304-34257 GCA_964635545.1 uncultured Marinilabiliaceae bacterium | reverse complement strand
TATTTGTTGGGAATTTGCTCTGTAATAATCCCACGAATAACACTTCCATTTTTGAGGTAAACCACATCCTGGTAGTTCTTTTGACTATAAATCGCTGTTGATATTAATACAAACAACCCGAGTAAAGAATAAAGTAAATATTTAAGTAACAAACTGCATATATTTGTTATACAGCCTTTTGTATTTTTAAACCATCATCAGAATTCACCTTCATACGGAAGCCTATAAGTTTTTGAATATCGTTGAGTTCACCCTTCTGGTCGCTATCGCAAAATGACACAGCAACACCGTCTTTACCTGCACGCCCAGTACGGCCTATGCGGTGTATGTATGTCTCGGGCACGTTGGGAAGTTCGTAATTAACCACAAAAGGCAGTTCGTCGATATCAATACCTCGAGCAGCAATATCAGTAGCTACCAACACACGTATTTTTGAATTTTTGAAGTCGACCAAAGCACGTTGACGCGAATTTTGCGATTTATCGCCATGGATAGCTGCGGCATTAATTCCCTTACGGCTCAGCTGTTTAACGAGTTTATCGGCGCCATATTTAGTGCGTGTAAAAACCAGCGAACGCTCAATGGTACTATCCTTCAGAATATTAATTAGCAGGTTTGCCTTGTCGGGCTTCTCAACAAAATAGACCGACTGCTGCACCGTTTCGGCTGTTGATGACACAGGAGTGACGGCAACCTCGGCGGGATTGGTGAGTATGGTAGCAGCAAACTTCCGTATCTCCTTAGGCATAGTGGCCGAGAAGAAAAGAGTCTGACGCTTTGCAGGAACCTTAGTGAGCACCTTTTTGATATCGTGCACAAAGCCGATGTCGAGCATATGGTCGGCCTCATCGAGCACCAGCACCTCAATTTCGGAAAGGCGCACTATGCCCTGCTGCATCAGGTCGAGAAGTCGGCCGGGAGTTGCTATAAGCACATCCACACCACGCTTGAGGGCTGCAACCTGGCTTCCCTGCGGCACGCCACCAAATATGGCATGGCTCTTAAGGCGGGTATATTTGGAGTAAAGTTTGAAATTTTCGTCAATCTGCAATGCCAATTCGCGTGTGGGCGAAAGGATAAGACATCGAAGAGAGTTTTTAGTGCTATTGAGGTGCAACTGCTGAAGAATGGGGAGGGCAAAAGCGGCGGTTTTTCCGGTTCCCGTTTGTGCGCATCCCAATAAGTCACGGCCTTGCAGGATGAGTGGAATTGCTTTGCTCTGAATTTCGGTTGGAGTGTTGTAGCCGGCTTCAGCAACAGCTTTTAGAAGCGGTTTTATAAGATTTAATTGTGTAAATTGCATAAAAAATAATTATAATAACACATCACCAATAGTAAGTTAATCTTTAAAGTGATGCTTTAAATAACAAAAGATAAAATATTCATATTCAATAAAATGGTAAGTACATAATTATTTGCGGCGGAGAAGAGACAATATTTATGACTGCCAGAGAATGTGAAAGGAATAGTTTTAAATTATCGGCACAAAGATAGGGGAAAAATATGATTAATTTGTATTATGTGGGTTTTTATAAATGGAACGTAAATAAAATTAGATGTCGCCCCGGATGGGGCTTTTTCATGCGCATCAGGATTGTTGCTACAAAGATTCCGCCCCGGATGGGGCTGTGGTTGAATGAAATTTCTGGTTATAGAAATACAACGGTCGCGTATAGAATATTGTTACATTACAATGCGTTCATGTAGCGCCGTAGGTGCGGTATCTTTGTAGCATAATAGGACGCAAAGGGATTAGGAGCGCCATAGATGCGGCATCTTAAAGGATTTTATTGGTTTAAAACAGATATTATTGCAAATGAAATTAGATGTTGGGGTTGTCCAATAAGTAATTTATCCACGGTACTTGTCCCGTTTATACGGGATTACACGGATTTTTACAAATACTATATCCTTGTTTATAAGCAACTTATTGAAAATGATTTTTATATGATTAGTGTTTTTTGTGTGATTCGTGGACTTTTCAGACACCTCCTTTTCCCTTCTTATAATTTACCTTGGGTCGTTGACCCAAGGTTATGGAGATTAGGACATTTAAGGTTTTATGAAGTAACAGTTAATATTAGGGCTCGCCAAAGCTTACGCCCATTCGTTTGCCCTCTACAACCAGGTGGTGATCGGGATTTACAAGGCGCACCATACCGCCTACATCACTTAGTGGTACTGAAGTAATTGTGTTGCCTTGCAACGATACCATACGGCCAAATTGATCATTATGAATAAGTTCGGCAGCTTCGGCACCATAGCGGGTAGCGAGTATTCTGTCGGCTGGACTTGGGCTGCCACCACGCTGAATGTATCCAAGGATTGTTTCGCGAGTCTCGAGTCCTGTTAATTTACTGATTTTCTTAGCTATATAGGCACCGGCCGATTTTTTCTTGGGGTGGTCAATACCTTCGGCAACCACCACAATAGAGTATGGCTTACCCTTATGGAAACGCTCGGTTATTACATTTGCCACCGACTCGAGCGAGTACTCAATTTCAGGAATTAGAATTACGTCGCCACCCGATGCCATGCCCGAGAATAGAGCTATCCAGCCTGCGGTGTGCCCCATCACTTCAATAACCATTACCCGTTTATGCGAGTTGGCGGTGGTATGCAACCTGTCGATAGCCTCGGAAGCGATATTAACAGCAGTGTCGAATCCAAAAGTTACGTCGGTTCCCCACACGTCATTATCTATAGTTTTGGGAATGCCGATGATGTTAAGTCCTTGTTGCGAAAGAAGATTGGCAGTTTTTTGAGTGCCGTTACCACCTATGCACACAAGCGCATCAAGACCCAAATCGTGGTAATGTTTTATGATTACACCAGGTTTATCGGCAACAGAATCACCCTCTTCGGGTTTAAAAGGTTTCATCCTTGAAGTACCCAAAATAGTTCCTCCCAGGGTTAATATGCCCGATAACTCCCTCTCTGCCAAGGGAATAATCTCTTTATTAATGAGCCCGGTAAAACCATTTGAGATACCGATAACCTCCATGCCATACTCGAATATTGCGGTTTTACCCACACCTCTAATGGCAGCATTAATACCCGGGCAATCGCCTCCGGCCGATAGAATTCCGATACGCTTTCTAGAACTTGTCATATTCAAAAGTTTTGAGACATATCTAATTTACAACATTTATAACAAATATCATAGTTTGGAATATATTATCTCTCAATTAAAAATAATATGGCACAGATATATGCAAAAAGAACCGAACAAATCACTATTTTTACACATTAAATAGATTGATATTATGGAACAACAAGAGATAGAGAAACTGAATCTTCAGTTTGCCGATGCGCAGCCTATCGAAGTGATACGATATTTCACCGAGCGGTTTGGCAGTAAGATAGCCCTTTCATCGAGTCTGGGTGCCGAGGATCAGGTGCTTACCCATATGGTGTGGAGCATCAGTACCGATATCACCGTGTTCACACTTGATACCGGTCGTCTGTTTCCCGAAACGTATGACCTGATTGACCGTACCAACAAAAAGTACAAATCGAATATCAAAGTCTATTTCCCTGATGCGGCACATGTGGAAGAGATGGTTAATAAGAAAGGTATTAACTTATTTTACGACAGTGTTGAAAATCGCAAACAGTGTTGCCATATTAGAAAGATTGAACCGCTTAAATGGGCATTTTCGGGACTTGATGCCTGGATATGCGGTTTGCGCGCCCAGCAATCGGTAACCCGCAAAGACATTCATATTGTGGAGTGGGATGAGAATAACGGATTACTGAAAATAAATCCACTGGCCAACTGGACAGAAGAGCAAGTGTGGGATTATATTAAAGAGCATAAAGTGCCATACAACCCATTGCACGACAAAGGCTTTCCAAGTATTGGTTGCCAGCCCTGCACGCGCGCTATACAGCCGGGCGAAGATGTGAGGGCGGGTCGCTGGTGGTGGGAGAATCCAGACACAAAAGAGTGCGGACTACATAAAAAATAATAACTTATTGATTTATTTTCAATCAGTTAGCATCATTTGTTTCAACATAATCTTTAGGTGAAACGCCGAAGAATTCCTTGAAAGTGTTAGAGAAATAGGATGGATTGGAGTAACCCACAGCGTAGGCAACTTCCGACACACCAAGGTTTTTCTGTGATAGCAGCAGTGCTGCCTGTTTCAGCCTTATGGATCGTATGAAATCGCGGGCACTTTGGTTGGTGAGCTCCTTCAATTTACGGTGCATGTGTACCCGGCTCATGCCCACATGTGCTGCCAATACTTCAACATTAAGATCGGGATCTCCAATCTTTTCATTAATAAGTTCCACAACTTTACGCAGCAAAATCTCATCGGCCGATTTAAGGTCGATGGGTTTTATCTGACCTTCGAGTTCGTTATTGCCAAAAAACTTAACCTTCAGTCTTTCACGGTTTTCAATAAGGTTATTTATAGTGATTTTTAGCATATCGATACTGAATGGTTTTTCGATATAGGCATCGGCACCACAATTTAAGCCAACACCTTTATCCTCTTCAGTATATCGGGCAGTGAGAAGAATTACCGGAATATGATTAATGTTAACATTAGATTTAAGTTTTTTGCAAAGAGTAATACCATCAATCTCGGGCATCATAACATCGCTGATTACCAGTTGAGGTTTTTCTTTAAGTATCAACTCATAAGCCTCTCTACCATTGGCACATTCAGTAATTTTATATAGCATGCCAAGTTCATCTTTTAAGTACTCCCGTATATCGGCCTCATCATCAACAATAAGAATTTTGATATTACTTCTGCTTTTAGGAGTAGCCGAGGTAACATCAGCAGAGATATCATCATCAGAAATAACATTTATTGCGCTATCGCCTCTCTCCTGCTCATCCACCATCAACGAAGGGTTAAGATGCTTATTACCAATGGGTAACTCAATTACAAACATCGCACCGGCACCATTGGGCGACGGTTGAGCATAAATTTTACCCGAGTGAAGTTCTACAATGGAGCGCGACAGGTGAAGTCCAATGCCGGTGCCCACTCCCATTCGGGTTTGCGCATTATCGGCCTGATAGAACCTATCGAAAATATTCTCACACTCCGACACGTCGATGCCAATTCCGGTATCAGAGATAGAAATAATTACCTTATCGGCAGAATCATTTTTCGATATATTAATTGAGATAGAACCGCCGGAAGGAGTGAACTTAAAAGCGTTGGATAAAATATTGAATATCACCTTATCAAAATTGTTGACATCAATCCATAGCATTAAATCGCCAACATATTCATTTAGTGACAGATGTATCTCCTTTTGTGACGCAAGTTCAGCAAAACTATCCATTATATCATCAATAAACTGGGCTATTGGTGTTTCGGAATATCGCATATCCATCTGCCCCTTATCAATTTTTCGCACGTCGAACATCTGATTGATAAGCCTTAATATGCGCTGTGCATTTTTATGGATAATAAGGTAATCGCGCCGTTTATTCTGAGAATCTTTATCAGCAATAAGTTTTTCGATAGGGTTGAGAACCAACGACAGCGGGGTGCGAATCTCATGACTAATATTATAGAAAAACTGAAGTTTAGCCTCCTTAATCATCTCCTCGTGCTCGCGACGAATAAGCTCGTGGCGAAACTTGATGCGCGACACAATAAAATTGTAGAGCAACACCCCTATCAGCACAAAGAAAACGGCATAGATGGTAAAGGCCCACCAAGTTTGATACCATGCCGGCATTACTATTAGAGTAATTAGCTTTTCGGGAGAATAGACCTCGTCGATATGAGCTTTAACAGTAAGATGATAGGTACCCGGACTAAGGTTGGTATAATCCACACGGTTGATACCGGCAGGAGTACCATGCCATGATTGATTAAAGCCTTCCAACAGGTAGTCGTATATAACCCTCTCTGAGCTAACAAAATCGAAAGTAGAAAACTCAAATGCAAAGGCATTATCGTGATAAGAAATTACGAACGTATCGGCATCCATCACGGCCTTGTTTACAATGTTGTGATTGGAAGATTTATCGCCCATCCTCACCTTTTTACCATAGATATAGAAGTTAATCAGATCGAGATTCAGGCTACGCTCAACTGCTTGAATGGCATCAGGATAAAAACTTGTTACACCCTGTATTCCTCCAAAGAAAATCTGGCCATCGGCAGCTTTACACACCGATCCTGCATAGAACTCGTTGCCTTGCAGTCCGTTATAGGAATAATAGTTAGTTGATTTACGTGTTTTGTCGTTATATTTTGAAAGCCCGGAATAGGTACTCACCCAAATATTACCGGTATCATCGCCCTGGATTGCACATATCACATTGCCACACAAACCATTATCGGTAGTTAACCTTTCAATATTCTTAGTTGAAGCATCATATCTCACAAGACCTTCGGTGGTGCCGAACCAGAAAATGCCATTTTTATCTTCATAGATATTAAAAACCACACTTCCGAAGAGATAATCATACAAGATATCACTTTTGAGAACCTCGCCAGTAGATGGATTTAAACAGCTGACACCCCTGAATGTACCAATCCACATCAGCCCCCGGGAATCCTTAAAAATACAGTTAATCCAATTATTTACTATTTCGAAGGGCTTATCTCCCTTTGTTTCAGATGTTGAAATCCAGTGATGCACATTATTGGTTTTGGCATCAATCCTGAAAAGTCCCGAACCATAAGTGCCAATCCACACATTATCGTCATCATCGCCCGTAATGCATCTCACCTTATTACTATAACCTTCATACTTTGAATGTAGCATATCATTGAAATACAAACACTTATTGGCATTAGGCTTTAATACAGCCAACCCGTTGGAGTATGAACCGATCCATATATTGTGGTTATCGTCACGGTGAAGCGTCATTATAGCCTTGGGCACCGATCCATCTTCAAGGCTGAAATGCCTGATTACCTGCCCATTACCATTAAGCATAAAAAGTCCGTCATTATCAGTTCCCAGCCAAAGGTGTGCATCATCGGTCATAAGCGACATAACACACCCCGAGCCAATGCTGTAGAGGTTATTTGTTTGATATCCATAGTATTTAAAATTGGAAGAGGCGCCGGGCAGCATAAACACACCTTTCTGAAAAACACCAATCCAAAGGTTGCCGTCCCTATCCTGCTTTAAGGCGTGTACCTTAGCTTTTCTGAAGTCGAGTTCGGAAGTTATTAAATCTATCTGCTCCACGGCACCCGATTTGACATCCATAATTTTAAGTCCATCGCCGTCGGTGCCAATAATCAGGTTATTATCATTGCGTATCAAGAGCGATTTTACCGACAGATGCGCCAAAGGACCATCAGGGAACAGCGGTTTGAAAATATTACCATCCCAGCGGTGCAGTCCGCCAGAAATGATGCCAATATAGATAATACCGTCGTTATCCTGCGTAATTGCTGAAACATCGCAATGAAGATACCTATCGGGGCTGAAAAAACGCTTAATGACGTCATTAATTCTATCATAACAGAACAGGCCGTTGTTTTCGGAAGCAATCCATAGTTTCCCATCTCTATCTTCAAAAAGGCGTGAAATGAAATCATTGCCAATCTTAGCCATCAAATCAGTGCATGGCTCAAACACCTTTTTAGAGCTATTAAAACTAAAAATTCCACGCCCCGATGTGGAAATCAAAATATCGCCATTGCCCGCTTCGATAACCGAAGTAACGTGTGGAGCTAGAACCTCTGATGCACCCAAAACAGGAACATCGTCAAACAATTCGGTGGCGCGGTCGAAAAGCTGAATGCCTTTAATTGTTGCCACCCAAATATTGCCTTTGGTATCTTCGAAAACCTGAACTACATAATTATGTTTGAGAGATTGAGACGCACCATTTTTATGCCTGAAAGTGGTAAAACTAACGCCATCGTACCTATTAAGTCCATCCTCGCTGGTAATCCATATATAGCCCTTTCTATCCTGCGAAATATGGTTAACAAGACTGTTGGTCAATTCTCTATCGGACGAGAAAAAACGCAACGGCTGACGCTGTGCCTCCACATCGAAAATGATAAGAGACATCCCTAACAGAATAGTGAAAAGAGCCGATTTGAGCATAATATAACCTAAAAACCAACTTAAAAATAGTTATTTTTTGTGATTAAACGATTTTTATAGGGATAATTAAGGATAAAACTAATATTTGATGCTAGTTAGTTGAAATGCAAATAACTTAAAGAATTAAATGAATTAAATAGTATATTTATCTAATAAAAAGGAAATTAAAAGATTTCTCACTTCATTCTAAATGACGGGGAGATGTGGTGTTATTGGGAGAGGTGATTGGGACGGGCAGTACCAATGGCTGTAACTGATTAAGGAGATTCCTCCCTACGGTCGGAATGACGAGGAGTTGTGGTGTTATTGGGGGGTGCTTTGGGCGGCAAAGCCGCCCAAAGCACCCAATAGTAAAAAGAATAATTGCGGTTTTGTATAACATAACAGCAACAAAATGGAAATTACAATGTTGAAAGATATAATAAAGAGCCATTAAACAACACAAAAGATAATAAATTGCAACTAATGGTTATTTTTGTAATAAAATTACAGATCGATGTCGGCAGATAAAATAAAGGGACCCATAGCAACTGAGATGGCTCAGTTTGAAAAGTACTTCAGGAAGCAGCTTAATACACCCATTCCGTTTTTGGATGTAATTACCAATTATGTGTTGAGGCAGAAGGGTAAAAAGATGCGTCCGATGCTTGTGTTTTTATCGGCACGGCTGCATCCAGGTTTCACCGACTCGGCCTATGTGGCAGCCACACTTATAGAGTTATTGCATACCGCGACACTGGTGCACGACGATGTGGTGGATGAAACCTATCAACGCCGCGGAATGTTCAGCGTAAATGCGATATGGAACACCAAAGTAGCAGTACTCGTAGGTGATTATTTCCTTTCGAAGGGGCTTCTTACCGCATTGGATAACAACCAGATAGATATACTTAAGATAATATCGGAGGCAGTGAGAGAGATGAGTGAAGGAGAGTTGCTTCAGATAGAGAAAGCAAGGAAACTCGATATAACAGAAGATGTTTATTACCAGATAATTACAAAAAAAACAGCAACACTTATCGCTGCTTGCACTCAGGCTGGGGCATTCTCGGCAGGAGCAACCGCCGAACAGATAGAGGCTATGCGCGCATACGGTCAAAATCTTGGAATTGCGTTTCAGATAAGGGATGATTTGTTCGATTATGAGAAGAACGGGATACTTGATAAGCCTACCGGAAACGACATAAAAGAGAAAAAACTAACGCTCCCGCTGATATACGTACTCAACAACTCAACAGCTGCCAAAAGGCGCGAGATACTTGCAACCATACGCAGGCATCACAAAAACGAGAAAAAAATAAGCGAAATAATTGATTATGTGATTGCTAACGGAGGTTTGGAGTACACGCGTGAACAGATGATAAAATATGGGAAAAGGGCTGCCGAGAGTTTAAGTATTTATCCCGATAGCCCTTTCAAAGAGTCTCTATTACAGTTAATTGACTACAACAATAAAAGGAAGAAATAATTAGAAATAATTAATAGTTTCTACCTTACCTTCCTTCAGTTCCACAAGTTTACTTAACAGAGTATTGGCAAGGCGGCTTGCTCCTATTCTGAATAAACTATTGTTGAGCCACTCATCACCAAGAATATCCTTTACAATCTGATAATACATCACAGCATCCTCGATAGAAGCAACACCACCGGAGGCTTTAAAACCAACTTTTTTGCGTGTTTGATTATAGTAATGCTTAATTGCATGGCAAATAGCATAGGCGGCCTCGGGTGAAGCACCGGGATAACCCTTACCAGTAGAAGTTTTAATGATATCGGCACCACTAAGCATTGAGAGAAGACTTGCAACCCATACATCCTCAGAGTCTCTAAGAGCTCCTGTTTCAATAATTACTTTAAGCTTGGCATTACCCATAATTTCATGAATGGCGGCAATTTCTTCGGAAACAAATTCGTGGTTTCCCTCAATAAATTCACCCACCGAAATAACTATATCAATCTCATCGGCACCAAAATCGAGTGCTTTTTGAGTTTCAAGCCGCTTCAAATCAGAGAAAGTTTGCGAAGATGGAAAACCGGCACTTACTACCGCTTTAGCAACATCTTTAACCTTCAGAGTAGAGTCGAGCACAGGAGCAAAGGCAGGAAATGTAACTACAGCGGCTACATTTTTATAGGTTGGATAATCCTTTGCAAATTGGTTCACCTTTTCAACAAATTCGGTAACACTATAAGTTGAATCAGTTGAATTTAAAGTAGTTAAGTCAATACTATTAAAAATAGATTCAAGTACATCAGCATTCTGAGTCAGTTGCAACGAACGCTCTTTAATATCCTTAAGCTCCTGCTCCATATTGGAGAAGTTAGCCGGAAGAGGATAATTATCAATTATTGAATTCATATAGAATAATTTATAAAGTTTTACTTCAACTTTTCATTTAATTGATGCCGTTTAGAATCACGAGTAGTTTTCTTGTTAATATTCTTACGAAAAGCCTCATCCAAGTCAACCCCGGTTTGATTGGCAAGGCAAATCAGCACCCATAGAACATCGGCCATTTCATCGGCAAGGTTAAGATTTTTTTCATCGCCCTTAAAAGATTGATCGCCATATTTACGAGCCATCACACGCGCCAGTTCGCCCACCTCCTCGGTAAGTACGGCCATGTTGGTTAGCTCACTGAAATAACGAACACCATATTTTTTAATCCACTCATCGACAGTGGTTTGCGCTTCATTGATAGTCATAATCAATCCTTATTTATAGTATCAATCACAATAGTTACCGGTCCGTCATTAACCAGCGAAACCTGCATATCGGCACCAAACACACCACGTTCAACCCGTTTACCGGTAGCAACTTCAAGACGGTGCATAAAATCTTCGTAAACCGGAATCGCCTCTTCGGGTCTGGCAGCCATAATATATGATGGGCGGTTACCCTTCTTAGTTTTGGCATGAAGAGTAAACTGGCTGACCACCAAAATATTACCATCGACCTCGACTACAGAACGATTCATAACCCCTTCATCATCGTTAAAGATACGAAGATTTACGATTTTATTTACAAGCCAATCCATATCATTTAGGTCATCATCAACCTGAACGCCAAAAAGAATGAGTAGTCCATTATTGATACTTCCGCAAACCGAGCCTCCAATAGAGACATTGGCTGAGCTAACCCTCTGTATAACAACTTTCATAGTTAATAGAAATAAAATATGTGAATTTAATGCTATATTTATAACAATCAATAAAATAAAACAGTAAAATTTAACAACAAAACATATAACGATGAAAATAAGATTTTTACTTCTATTTATTTTAAGTTTTACTTTAAACATCTATGCACAAATTCCGGCAGGTTATTACAACAATGCAGAAGGAAAAGATGGATTTGAACTTAAAACAGAGTTGCACAATATAATAAAAGGGCATACCGATATTGGTTACGATGCGGTGTGGAATGCCTTTAAAACGACCGATAAAAAGAGTAATGGAAAGGTTTGGGACATGTATTCCGACAAGCCAAGTGGAACTCCACCTTATGAGTACACATTTGGCACTAACCAATGTGGAAACTATTCGGGAGAGAACAGTTGTTACAACAGAGAGCACTCATTTCCAAAGAGTTGGTTCAATGATGCCCGCCCTATGCACAACGACCTTTTTCACTTATATCCAACAGACGGATATGTTAACGGGCGAAGGAGTAACTATCCGTTTGGCGAAGTAAGCAGCCCAAGTTGGACATCACTAAACGGTTCAAAAGTTGGAACTTGCTCATTTCCGGGATATTCAGGTACTGTATTTGAACCAATAGATGAATATAAAGGCGACTTTGCACGCACCTATTTTTACATGGCCACAAGGTACGAAGACCAAATTGCGGGATGGTATATGGACGATATACTTACCAAAACTGCAAAGCAAGTTTATAAAGATTGGTATTTAAAGTTATTATTCAAATGGCACCAACAAGACCCTGTTAGTCAGAAAGAGATAGCAAGAAATAACGCAGTATATTCATATCAAAAGAACAGAAACCCATTTATTGATCACCCCGAATATGCGGCAAAAATATGGAAAGGCTACGGTTCGGATACTAACCCCGAGGAGGTAACCGTAACACTCTTAAATGAGCCATTTGACAGTGAATTAGGGCTCTTTAGCCAATATAGTGTGAGTGGTGCCCAAGTGTGGAGAAATAACAACTACAACGGCGAATATTTTGCCGAAATGAATGGTTATTCAAACGGCACAACCTACGCCAATGAAGATTGGTTAATATCACCATTAATCGACCTAAAAACATCACTAAAGGACATCAAGCTAAGCTTCATAACCGGTCATCAGTTTGGAAATACCACCGACACCCAATTAGAGGTATATATTTTGGAGAATTACACACTGGGCGGAAGTCCCAATGCAAGTAAGGTTACAAAAACCAATATAACATCTAATTTTAGTTACTCTACCGGTAATTACGAATGGAAAGAGTCGGGAGTTTACTCAATGGATAACTATATCGGTAAGAAAGTAAACATCGCCTTCAGGTATGTAACAAATTCAAAATCAGCGAGATTATGGAGAGTGGACGATGTAAAAGTGACAGCCACATCAGTAACTACTAATGCAAATTATGAGAAACTTAACACCATTAGTATTTATCCAAATCCTGCCAAAGAGAGAATAAATATCGAGTCGGCCGATATGCCTATCAAACGGGTAGAAGTATATAACACTCAAGGTATCAAGTTAATAACTATCGATGCTTCATCAATTAAACAAATTGTGCCAATCGATGTTATAACACCCGGAGTGTATATAGTAAATGTTGTAACGGAAGACAACAAAATCCATTATAACAAGTTTATTAAAAGATAGTTATGAGATTTATTTATAGTAATTCTTCAGATGCCTCGATTAACCTGGCATCTGAAGAATATTTTTTAAAGAACTTTGACGAGGATATATTTTTCCTCTATATCAACTCACCGTCCATAATAAGCGGTAAACACCAGAATACCATGGGCGAGATAAACTTCGAATATACCCAAAAAAACAACATTGAGGTTTATAGAAGGCTGAGTGGTGGCGGTACAGTGTATCATGACTTAGGCAACATAAATTTCTGCTTTATTACCAATGAAAAGAGAGGTGACTTAATAAATTTTGATAAGTACCTCACCTATATAAAAAGATTCCTTAAAACAAAGGGAATAGAGTCAGAAATAGGCTCTCGGCATGAGATGACCATCGACGGCAAAAAGATTTCGGGCAATGCATCGCACATTTATAAAACCAGAGTGATGCATCATGGAACATTGCTTTACAATTCGGAATTGGATGTACTCAACAACTGTATAAAAATTACCCCAAACAGATATCAGGATAAAGCGGTAAAATCGGTGAGAAGTGAAGTGACAAATATTTCCGATCATCTTAAAGAGAAAATTTCAATTAGTGAATTTTCAAACGAACTTTTCAATTGGTTAATGGCTCAATTTGAAGGATCATATTTATATAAATTATCAGATTCTGATGAACAGTATATAAGCGATTTAAATCGCACAAAATTCAGCACCTGGAATTGGATTTACGGATATTCACCGCAATATTTCTTCGAAAAAGAGGCAAAAATAGGCCAAAATGACACCATTTCGGTAAAAATGACAATAGTGAAGGGAGAAATCAGTGAGGTATCGATAACAACATCAAAAGCAGAATTGAGAGAATTGATACCGGCATTAACCAAAAAATTGGAAGGAACATTACATTCAAAAATAGAAATAGAGAAAATTATTGGTAGCATCCCATTATTAGAAGAGTTAACCGAATTAAAAAATAGTGAGTTGCTACATTTATTTTTCTGAGTGAGGATTGAAGTGCTTAAACACCAATTCAGCCTTCGACCTTCCTACTACTACAGCAAGCGCATCAATATCCTGCTTAGCAATATTTGCCACCGATTTAAACTCTTTAAGCAGAGTGTTGATGCTCTTCTCTCCTATCCCTGCAATATTTTCGAGCTCCGACTTAATGAAAGTTTTCGACCGTTTATCACGGTGAAAAGTGATACCAAACCTATGAGCTTCATTCCTAATATGCTGTATAACCTTTAAAGATTCGCTCTTTTTATCGAGATATAGAGGCACCGGATCGCCTGGGAAGTAAATCTCTTCAAGTCGCTCGGCAATACTAATAATAGAAACCTTGTCGATAATATCGAGTTCACGAAGCACATTTACAGCCACACCAAGCTGCCCTTTTCCACCATCAATAACTATTAGTTGGGGCAAAGGTTGATTCTCCTCCAACATACGGTGGTAGCGGCGATAGACAATCTCATCCATCGAAGCATAATCATTGGGACCTTGAACGGTTTTAATATTGAAGTGGCGATAATCCTTACGTGATGGTTTGCCATTCTTAAACACCACACAAGCAGCAACCGGGTTAGTACCCTGAATATTTGAGTTGTCAAAACACTCAATATGCACAGGAAGCTCCTTCAGGTTTAAGTCACTTTGTAGAGTTACCAGCACCCTCTCCTCACGCGGAACCCGGTTACGGATGGATTCCTGCTTCAACTGGTCGAGATGATAGAACTTAAGATTACGCTCCGAAAGTTCGAGAAGCTTCTTCCTGTCACCTATTTTAGGGATTGTAAACCTTACATTACCAAACTCCACATCGGGCATAAAAGGAACAATTATCTCTTTAGATAGCACCTGCGATCGAAGTTTAACCTCAGAGATTCCGTAGGAGAGTATTTCGGCAGGAGATTCATCCATCTTCTTTTTAAACTCCATGGTATGCGACTGGATAACGGCTCCATTAATCACCTTGATAAAATTGACATAAGCCTTATCATCAAAATCGAGAATAGAGAACACATCAACATCATTAATAGATGGGTTGACAATAGTTGATTTTGCCTGAAAACTCTCCAGTTTCAATATCCTCTGTTTTATCTCTTCAGCCTGTTCGAACTCCAATTTGGATGCATGATCAAGCATTTTATCCTTCAGAAAACGGATAACACCAGAAATATTACCCTTCAAAATACTCTTAATATCTTCGATATGCTGAAGATATACATCCTCATTATAGAGACCAACGCATGGAGCCTTGCAATATCCGATATGATATTCAAGACACACTTTATAATTTGCTTTAGCAATAGCATCGGGTGCAAGGTTAAGATTACAGGTGCGCAATGGAAACAGCTCGCGGAAAAGATCAAGTAGAGCCCTCACCAAACCAACAGAGGTATATGGCCCAAAATATAATGAGCCATCACGTACCACATTACGGGTTTGCATAACGCGTGGAAAGTGCTCATTCCTGATTACTATAAATGGGTATGACTTATCATCTTTAAGCAGAATATTATATCGGGGTTGATACTTCTTGATAAGGTTATTCTCAAGCAGTAGTGCATCCTCTTCCGAATCAACCACAATATGGGTAATATCGAAGATGCGAGATACCAGCACCCTTGTTTTACCATACTCATGGTTTTTCACAAAGTAGGATGATACCCGTTTTTTAAGATTTTTTGCCTTACCCACATAAATTATCTTCCCATCCTTATCGTAGTATTGATATACACCTGGATTATCGGGAAGAGCGGCAACCTTAGTCTTTAAATATTCTAGTCTCTCGTTTTCAGTCATCTTTAAAAATCAATAAACAAGATCGGTAAACTCAAATTTATCAACATCAAACAGCCCCCGGTCGCCCAACTTAAGCGACGGAATAACCAGGAGCGACATAAATGAAAGCGTCATGAAAGGCGATTGGATAGTTACCCCACACTCACTAGTGGCAAAATCGTTAAGTTCAGAATAGAGGTTAGCCACCTCCCTACCCGACTTATCGCTCATCAACCCGGCAATGGGTAAAGGCAGAATAATTGATTTACCATTATTGTAACAGCATATACCCCCTTTTTGTTTGAATAGCTGTTCTATCACATTCATTATCGACACATCATCCACACCCACAATTACCACATTATGGCTATCATGGGCAATAGTAGCACCAAATGCACCACTCTTAACACCAAGACCACGAATAAACCCGATAGCCGGTTTTGCTTTTTGATATCTGTTTACAACCACAATTTTTGCAATATCATCATCAACTGAACCATCAATAACTCCTTTATTGACTGTAGGATTCCAAAGATGAGTAGCTGTAAGCAGTTCGCCCGCCTTCACATCAATAACCTTTACTGTTGGATTGGCCAGATTGGTGCGAAATATTAAATCATCAATATAGACATGATTCTCGATAAAATTATTCAGTAAACCGGCATCAACAATATTTATATTCAAGTCACCATTATCAAAAACAGCAACACCATCAATATAAGTTGACAGAACATTAAAATCGTTGGGATTATCAATAACTATAAAATCAGCCTTATCGCCCACCTTCAAAGTACCGACCGGAAGGTTATAATGGCGAACACTATTAATAAGTGCTGCCTGGTAGATATCAAAAATAGAGATTCCTTTAGCGAGAGCCATCCTAACAATTTTATCGATATGGCCCTTTTCGCAAATATCATCGGGATGAGAATCATCGGTACATAGCATAACATTATGCGGGTACGACTGGATGAGTGAATACAAATTATTGAAATTACGAGCTGCACTACCTTCACGAATTTGCACAAACATACCTTGGGCAATTCGTTGAAGTGCCTCATCTATATTACTACACTCATGATCGGTAGTGATACCTGCTTTGATATACTTCACCAAATCGTCACCAACTAGTCCCGGAGCATGGCCATCGATAGGCTTATTCCATTTTTTTGCAGTGCGTATTTTACTCCACACCATTGGGTTGTCGTAAATAACGCCTGGATAATTCATCATTTCGGCCAGAAAAATAGCACCTTTCTCGAAAAGATACTCGATATCATCCACATCTATTATGCCTCCACTGGTTTCGAAACTCGTAGCCGGAACGCATGATGGAACACCGAAAAACAGTTTAAGCGGCGAGGTAGCTGCATTATCCATCATATACTCCACCCCTTTTCGACCAAGTACATTAGCAATTTCATGAGGATCGCACAAGGCAGCAATTGTTCCATGTGGAACAATTAGCTCGGCAAAACGAGATGGAGTAACCATAGAACTCTCGATATGCACATGAGAATCGATAAGTCCGGGTGCAACATAGGGTTCACCAACGACTACATCTCCTAGTTTTTCGATTGAATCAACAACCCCGTTATTAACAACTATACTCCCATAATAGATTGAACGAGTATGAATATCGATAATATTAGATTTCAAAGTAAGCTTTTTCATGGTAGTAAGTTTTTAAAAAAATAGGCCTAAAAGGCCTAAATATTTTTTGTTCCACGTGGAACAATCATCGCCCCATTAAAACTAAAAGAACATTTATATCGGCTGGCGATACACCGGAAATACGTTGTGCCTGTCCGATTGTTTCTGGATCTATCTGTTCTAACTTCTGACGAGCCTCGGTAGATAAAGATAATAATTCGGAATAATTAAATCTACCCCTAATTTTAAGATTCTCTAATCTTTTAAATTTATCAGCTAAGAGTTGTTCACGCTCAATGTAACCTTCATACTTTACGAGTATTTCTACAGAATCTAAAACTTCATCTTGAAGAAAATTTGGAATAGATAAAACTAAAGAATTAAAATCATCATAAACAGGAAGAAAGTCTCTAATACCTAATTGAGGACGCAAAAGAACAGTTCTAACTTTTTGAGAGAATGCTAAAGGTTGTGATCCCTTTTCAATTAAGAGAGAATCTATCTTTTCTGATTTAACCTTCTTATGATTGATAAAATCAAGAACTTTATCCCTCCACTCTACCTTTTGCCGGTAAACAGAAATACGCTCAGCATCGACCAAACCAAGTGAGTAACCTTTTTCAGTCAACCTATCATCGGCATTATCCTGACGAAGTAAAATACGATATTCGGCACGGGATGTAAACATACGATAAGGTTCATCAACGCCTTTAGTAATCAAATCGTCGATAAGCACACCAATATATGCTTCATCACGACCGAGAATAAAAGGTTCTTTACCTTGAAGTTTAAGTGAAGCATTAACACCGGCAATCAACCCTTGGGCGGCAGCCTCTTCATATCCGGTAGTTCCATTTACCTGACCTGCCAGATAAAGTCCGTCAACAAGCTTTGATTCAAGAGTAGCATTTAATTGGGTAGGATCAAAAAAATCGTATTCAATAGCATATCCTGGACGAAAAATACGAACATTCTCCAACCCATTAACTTTAGTAAGGGCAGAAAGTTGATATTCTATGGGTAAAGAAGAACTAAAGCCATTAACATAGTACTCAATGGTATTTTCACCTTCAGGCTCAAGAAAAAGTTGATGTTTGTCCTTATCAGCAAAAGTAACAATTTTAGTTTCGATACTTGGGCAATAGCGAGGACCTAACGATTGAATAGTACCATCATACATTGGCGACTGATGAAGTCCTTTACGCAGTTCATCATGAACAATATCGCTAGTATAAGTAATATAACAACTTTTTTGACCTAAAACTTTATTAGATCCAGGAAGATAACTAAATTTATTATACCCCTCCTCACCTGGTTGCTCAGTCATACGAGTAAAATCGATGGTACGCCCATCAATGCGTACGGGAGTACCGGTTTTCATGCGACCTACATTAAAACCTAAAGTTCTAAATTGATCAGAAATACCATAACTTGATTGCTCCCCCATTCTACCGCCTTCACTTTTAGTTTGCCCAACATGAATAAGGCCATTAAGAAAAGTACCGGCAGTGAGGATAATAGTAGGAGCATTAAAACGTACTCCCTGGCGAGTTAAAACACCTTTAACAGCTTTATCTTCGATAATAACAGAAGAGACCATATCTTGCCAAAAATTGAGACCGTCAATTTTTTCAAGCGTTTGGCGCCACTCTTTTGAGAAAACATCCTTATCGCATTGAGAACGTGGCGACCACATGGCAGGTCCTTTGGAACGATTAAGAAGTTTAAATTGAATACTACTACGATCGGTAATAATACCCATATAACCTCCCAGAGCATCAATCTCACGCACAATTTGCCCTTTTGCAATTCCACCAACGGCAGGATTACAGGACATTTGAGCGAACTTTGTCATATCCATGGTAATAAGTAAAACTTCACTACCAGTATTAGCAGCAGCAGCGGCGGCTTCACATCCTGCGTGGCCACCTCCTACTACGATTACATCAAAATCAAAAATCATGATCTTACGAATTTGGAAAAAGTTCTAATGCTTTATTTTCGGCAGCCCTCATATCTTTTTCTTCGGTAGGCGATTTATCCTTAAAACCAATAAGATGGAGAACGCCGTGAATTATAACCCTTTTTGATTCGGTAATATAATCTTCTGAAAATTTTTGAGCATTAGATTTAACGGTATCTAAAGAGATAAAAAGATCACCACTTATTACATTTGCCTCCACATAATCGAAGGTAATTATATCAGTGTAGTAATCATGGTTGAGATACTGACGATTTATATCTAAAATATAATCATCATTACAGAAGATAATAGTAATATCTCCTAATTCTTTATTATAGCTTGCAATAACAGATTTTATCCAAGCTTTTACTATGTTTTTTTTCCCTTTAATGGGAAACGTAACATTTTCTTCTACAAAACTTATCACAATAAATTAAATTTCATATCAATGGTAGAACCACTTTCTTGAAACTCGATTTCATCGGCCAGATGTTTCATTAAAAATATACCCCGCCCGTGAGTTTTTTCAATATTCTCGGGTTTGGTTGGATCTGGAATAGCCTCATAATCAAAGCCTTGGCCTTGATCCTTTACAATAAATTGCAAATATTGATCGGTAATATTATACGAAATACTCACCGTTTTAGAACTGTCAAGTTTATTTCCATGTACAATGGAATTATTAACAGCTTCTACAACAGCTAAAAGTACTTTACCATAAACGTCGTCATGAAGTTTAAATTTAGCTGATATCTCGTCGATAAGTTTTTCAACAATACTAATTTCAGCAACCTCTGAACGTATGATTAGAGTTTCGTGAGTATTATGCATTATAATCAAAATTTAACCCAGATTCCAAATATAAATCAATATTACACCATCTTATACTACTTATAGACCTAAATAGTTTCAAGAAACAGCATTATTTTAACCAAATAGATGGATTTTGTTTCACATCTTCATTCCAAAGTTCAAAATGAAGTATTCCGTTATTAGAACCTTCACCGTTATAAACATCGCCAATATATTGTCCGGTAGTAACTTTCTGATCTTGTTTCACCTGTACATTAACTAAATTAGAATATACAGTTAAAATAGACCCGTGCCTAATAATTACGGAGGCATTATAACCTGGTATGGCAATAAGGCGTGTAACGACACCATCGAATATAGTACTAACTTTATTAGAGCCACTTACCTGAATATCAATACCATTATTTTTTACTTTAAGGTTTTTGATAACCGGATGTGCATGTTCACCATAGGCACTAACCACTACACCGTTGGAAACGGGCCAAGGTAGTCGGCCTTTATTCTCAATAATAACAGTAGAAAGTTTTTGATCGACACCAGATTTAGAACTTTCTCTAATGATAGCGAGTATACGATTTTCAAGCATATCAGCCTTTTTTTGAGCCTCTTGGGCTTCTTTCCTAAGGCGCGTTTGCTGATTTTGAAGATCGTTAACCTCTTTTTGCCTGGAAATTAACTCATTAGAAAGCTCTTTCTCCTCTTTTCGTACAAGGGCTAAGGAGTTAAGGGCAACTTTACGACGTTCTTCTACTTTAGCTTTTAAAGCATTGAACTGTGTTTGTTTAACAACTAAAAGGTCGGCTTGTTTACGACGATATGTATTATATTGTTGAACAAACAGAAAACGACGATAGCTTTCATTAAAACTTCCGGACCCTAAAATATAGAAAAAATCTTTATTATAGAGTTTACTAACCGAAAGATGATAGAGAATTTCGGCATATTCATCCTTTATAGACTGCATATCCCGCTGAACAGAGTCAAGTTGATTATTAAGTCTTTTGAGGTTATTATTAGCTATCGAATACTCTTTTTGATGTAGGGCTATCAACTTTTTTCTATCTTCAATTTTGGCGTCTAAAAGCTTTATTTTAGAAATCTCAATATTGTGTTTTCCTTTAGCTGCTTCAAGCAGTATATTGGTAGCAGCAATGCTACGTAGCAGTTCCTCCTTTTGTTTATTAAGATCGGTTAACGACTGAGAAAACAAATAGTTACAAAATAGAAAACTAAAAAGCAGCAAAAAAAACCTCATATTATTTTACCTCTTTAAAAGAATATTTTTCAGGAATAGAAAATTTAAGACTATTTTTTGAATTAAATTCAACAGACGAAAAGTTTAAATTAAATGAGAAAGTATTATTCCCTTGAAAACCATTTATTTTGATGGTATTAGGAAATAACTTACCCTTATAGTTTTTCATATCATCATACTTAACCGAAAACCCTGATTTTGAATTAGGTAAAATAACATCAGAAAGTATAATTTTATAATTTTCGGGTTCGATAGAGAAAGACTGAACAAATGAAACTTTAGATTGTGCTGATGTACGATTGTGTTTAGAATTGGTAAGAACATAGCGATTATCGGTCACAAAATTTTTATAGCGCTTAATAGCATTTTTACCACCATCAATATCATCCAAAGCAAAGAAAGAGTTACTAAAAATGGCATCAATAAGCATGAAATTAAGGTCGAGATAGACCATTTTTTTAACTAAATCGTATGAACCGTAATAAACCATCTTTTTAGTACGATCAATCAAATAAACAGAATCTCTGCCCAATTTGGCACGAAATAGCTCGATTCCAAGTAAAGGAGCAACAGAAATAATCATTTGACTATCATTTTCGAAATAGAGAGTACCACTAAATGATTTACGACTTCCATTAAAAACTACGTCAGCATTATATTTTTTCACATAGTAGCTCTCAAAACCAAGGAAACCTTTCTCTACGTTATCAATAAGTTTAGAATCACTTATTGATTTAAGTGTAACTACTTCATCTGTAACCGATTTACTACTTTTACACGAAAAGGTAAAAGCAATAATACCTAAAAGAAGAAAAAGTTTATGATTAATTCGTAAGGTCATTTTTATAGTATTGTCTGTTTTCAATTTTCTTTTTCAAAATATCAGAGTCACCATCCAGTTCTAAAGCTTTATTCCACTCCTCTATAGCACGATCAATATCCTGATTAAAGAAAAGAATATCACCATAATGTTCAAGAAGTACAGCACTAGGTTCCGGTGAATTATCAATGGCACGCTCCATAATAAATTTAGCCTCGAAAAACCTACCCATTTTAAAAAGTACCCAGGCATGAGTATCAAGAAAAGTAGCATTACCTGGCTCGAGGATAGTACATTTTTGACTCATCTTTTCGGCCTTATCTAAATCATGCTCCTCTAAAGAAAGATAGTAAGCATAATTATTAAGAGTACCAGTATGATTTGCATTGATTAACAAGGCTTTATCATAACTAGCATAGGCACTATCCGGTTGCCCTAAAGCATAATAAGAATCGCCTATAAGCGAAAGAATTTGAACTTTAAGCGGATCTTGATCACGTGTTAATGAATCTGCCTCTATAAGTACTTTAACAGCTTCAGCTTCTTGTTTTTCCTGATGCAGACCGGCACCATAGAAAAACATAAAAAACGGAACATCGGGGAAAAGATTAACCGCATTTTTGGAGTAATCAGTCAACATTTTGAAGTCATCCTTTTGCAACAGATATTGAATACCGAGCTCCCAAATGTCCATATCATCAAGCTGTTCATCCATAGCTTTAATAAGGTATGCTTCAGCCTTTTCAGCATTTCGTACCAGATGAAAATAGCGGCCTAAAAAACTATAAGAATTACCACTTTGATAAGATAAATTTTCTATACTACTTATAAAATTCGCAACTATATATTGATTGGTGTTAAACCTCTTTTCATCAGCAATGTAATATCCTACATTATCCAATTTTTCATCCAAAGAGATATTATCTGACTGAATACCAATATTATAGTAATCTACAAATTTTATTGTATCACCCCTTTCTTGGAAATAACGACCTAAATCGAAAACATAAGACGAACCTTCACCACCAAGATTATATGCCTTTTGGAAATTAATGAGCGCATTGGTGTTATCATCATAATCAGAATATAGAAATCCTAATGACCGGAAAATATCGGGATCATAGGGAAATTTTTTAACCAAAGCATCAATTTCCTGTTGACTCTTCTTCTTTTGACCAAGTCTCAAATAATAATTTGCCTTTGTAATAGAAAACTCAGGTACAATACCGGTAATTTGCTGTAGAGAGTTATAAGCCTGAATACTTTTATTATAATCCTTGGTAGTACCTAATAATCTGGCATAGATATAGATACGGTCCTCATTATTAGGATCAGAGGCAAGAATTGATTCAAAAACTTTAATGGCACTTTTATAATCTTCAAGTTTAAGATAGACGTTAACCAAAGCCTCTTTATAATGGATATTGGTAGGATTATTTTGAACAGCACCTTCCAAAAAAGATTTAGCAGCTTCTAACTGGTTAGCAATCATAAAAATAGACCCAACTTCATATAAAACCACCGGGCTATCAGCATCAATTTTTCTACACTCTTGATATAGTTTAAATGCTGCTTCAAGATTACCGTTAAGTCGCTCTTTAAGAGCTTGTTGAAAAAAATAATCGAACTTCAATTGATCCTCTTCCGATAGTTTCTTTTCGACCTTAGTAGTCACCGGTGCAGCAGGTGCAACAATAGCCGTATTACTAGAAGTTTTACATCCTGATGAAAAGAAAATCATCAGAAAAAAATATATTATACTTTTTAATCTCATTTCGATAACAAATTAGTGCCTGTATGACCGAAACCACCTTCACCTCTATCGGTTTGTGAAAGTTCATCGGAGTTAACAAATTCAACCTTAGTATATTTATTTATAACCATTTGGCAAATTCTATCGCCATTTTTTATGGTAAAAGGTTCATCAGAAAGGTTAACCAAAATAACCTTTATCTCACCACGATAATCAGCATCAATAGTACCCGGACTATTAAGAACAGTAATTCCATTTTTGGCAGCTAATCCACTTCTTGGCCTAATTTGAGCTTCATAGCCAAAGGGAAGTTCGATATACAAACCTGTAGGAACCATAACCCTTTTCAAAGGGTTAAGAACCAAATCCTCATCAAGAAAGGCACACAAATCAACACCAGCCGAGTGCTCAGTGGCATACTCGGGCATAGGATGATTACTTTTATTTATAATATTAATTTTAACTTCTGACATCCCTAATAATCTGTTTAAAATCGTTACGCTCTAAAATCACAATCAATCCTATAACTAAAAGGAAAGATAATGATGAAATTAAAAACCAAATTGATTGAAACTTATCAATAAATATACCATTGATATGTACAATACCTGAAACTATAAAGATATAAAACAAAATTCGTAATGCAGGATAATGTATAGGATAATAATGGTTTCCAAGAAAATATGAAATGGTCATCATTACGAAATACCCCACAAAAGTTGAAATAGCTGCTCCCATATAACCAATAGACGGAACTAACAACAGGTTAAGAATCGTATTAACCGTAAGTCCTGCAAAACTCATAATAATACCATAATAAGTTCTATCAGTTACTTTATACCATATTGAAAATGAATAGTATATACCAAAAAAGAGTTGACCTAAAAGAATAAACGGAATAATCTTATTTCCTTCATAATATTCGGGTGTAAGGAGATGATTAACCAACGGAAGGAAAAGCAACACAGATGCATAAATTACCATACCGAAAAGAGTAAAATACTTCAAAGCTTTGGAATAGATAGATGTATCAGTAGAGTTTTTAGCTTCTTTAAAGAAAAAAGGCTCAAATGCCATACGGAAACTTTGAGTAAAAATGGCCATTAAAACCCCAATTTTATAGTTGGCTCCATAGATTGCAAGGCTCTTATAAGGTTCCATATCGTTAACAAGCTTCACAAGGATTATCTTTTCAATATTCTGATTAAGCATACCGAAAAGGCCCATTCCCACTAAAGGGAGACTATAAAGAAAAACCTGTTTGAAGAGTGGAAAATGAAAATTATATTGCGACTTAACAAATCGTGGCAGAAAATAAATAGTAATAGAAAATGACCCTAATAAATTGGCTAACAATATATTATAAACACTATACGCATCGGTAAAATTAAAAAAGATAAACTCTTTACCTCTTAATACTACCAAAAATAAAATATTAAAAAACACAGTAATAACAACCTGTGTGAGCCGTAAAACAGCATATTTAACCGATTTATTTTCAAACCGCAACTGGGCAAATGGAATGGCATTAAGAGAATCAATAAGAATAATCAATCCGGTAATAAGCAGAATATTACCACTAATACCGGAAATTTCAAACCATCCGGAGAGACTATCTCTAAAAAAATGAAGAAATAGAGTAATCAAAATACCGCAAAGAAGCACTCCTGCGGATAAACTATCAAAAAGTTTATTCCTATTGTTATCATTAACATACCTAAAATAACCGGTCTCGAAACCAAGAGTACCAATAACAAGCAAAACAGCAATAATACTGTATATATTTACTACAACACCAAAATCGGTCTGTGCTATTGTGCGGATATAGAAAGGAGTAAGCAACCAATTGAGCAGCCTGCCCAGAATGGTGCTGAAGCCATAAATGATGGTATCGCCGGCAAGATTTTTTAATTTACCCACTCTATTCTAAAGGAAAAAGTTCGTTAGTCCTGTTTAAATTAATTCTATTGAAGTGTCTGTAAGCCAACTCAGTAGCCATACGTCCACGAGGGGTGCGCTTTATGAATCCTTCCTGAATAAGATACGGTTCATACACCTCCTCTACTGTACCGGCATCGTCACCAATGGCAGTTGCAATGGTTGAGAGACCAACCGGCCCACCATTGAACTTATCGATAAGTGTAAGCACAATACGGTGGTCAACTTCATCGAGACCATGTTTATCGATATTCAAAGCATCAAGACTAAAGTATGTAATATCCTCATCTATAATACCTTTACCTTTTACCTGGGCAAAATCGCGAACACGTCTCAATAAGGCATTGGCAATACGCGGAGTACCACGACTACGGCGTGAAATTTCGGTAGCCGAAACATCATCAATAGGAATATTCAAAATAGTGGCCGACCGTTTAATGATTCCTGCCAAAGTTGGAATATCATAATACTCAAGATGGCAATTGATACCAAACCTTGCACGTAACGGACTGGTTAACAAACCACTACGAGTAGTAGCACCAATAAGGGTGAAAGGATTAAGATCTAACTGAATAGATCTGGCACCGGGGCCTTTATCAATAATAATATCTATACGATAATCTTCCATAGCAGAGTAAAGATACTCTTCTATTACGGGGGAAAGTCGATGAATTTCATCAATAAAGAGAACATCATTTTCACCAAGGCTGGTAAGGATACCTGCCAAGTCACCTGGCTTATCTAGCACCGGGCCACTGGTAATTTTCATACTTACACCAAGCTGATTGGCAATGATTGCAGAGAGAGTTGTTTTACCAAGTCCCGGAGGTCCATGCAGCAGCACATGATCGAGCGAATCGCCACGAAGAATAGCTGCTTTAACAAAAACCTCAAGATTATCGATAATTTTAGGTTGCCCTTTAAAATCATGAAAAGCTAAGGGTCTCAATCGTTTATCAAGTTCCGAATCTGTTTCGTTGGTCTTTCTGATGTCCATAAATCACTCCTTCACTAAATCAAGAATCTTCAAAACATCGAAGAAATCATCAACATTAAAAGGCTTCACAAGATACTCATCCATTCC
>CAZWOA010000030.1:3870-7204 GCA_964635545.1 uncultured Marinilabiliaceae bacterium | reverse complement strand
CCGGCATAAGCTATAAGCCCGGCTGTGCTGCCCACGAAATCGCTAATTAGAACGATATTTTTCTTACATTCGGGGTGACAGATAATCTCTGCATCAGGATTCTCCTTTTTAAGGTCTAAAATCTTCTCTAATGAAAATTTTTCATGCACGTGGCAAGCACCATCCCACAGCAACATATCGCGACCGGTAACGCTATTAAGATAGTTGCCTAAATTTCTATCTGGACCAAATATAATCTTTTGGTCGGCAGGGAAACTATCGATAATAAGTTTGGCATTGGTACTAGTAACCACCACATCGCTTAGGGCTTTAACGGCAGCGGAAGTATTTACATAGGTAACAACTTTATGATCTGGATGTTGCTCAATAAAGGCTTTAAAATCAACAGGATTACAACTATCCGAAAGTGAGCAACCTGCGTTCATATCAGGGATAAGCACTTTTTTATCGGGATTAAGGAGCTTGGCAGTTTCACCCATAAATTGAACACCACTAAGCAATATAATGTCAGCATCGGTATTTACAGCCTTTTGCGCCAGAGCGAGACTATCGCCTACCACATCTGCAATATCCTGAATTTCACTATCTTGGTAGTAATGAGCCATCAAAAGAACATTTTTCTCTCTCTTCAATTTGAGAATTTCATCACGCAGGTTGAGAGAAGAATCTACCGGCTCATTAACAAATCCGGTTTTCAACCACATATCTTTAATATTTTTCATAGTTGAAGAATTTTAAAAAGAAATTTAATAATAATAGGCTGTTAGTTCTGTTGATATTTAGTTTGAAAAATGTGGTGAAAATAAGTTATTAATAGATTCATCTAACGTTATAAATGACTTATTAACACTACAAATTCATCTAAAATATTGATACTCTTTTTAATTGATAATGTTATCAACAGTTGTTAACAGCGCGCAAAGTTAATAAATTAGTAAATAAACAATGTTAATTAATAATGGTTTTGATGTTTATAAATTAGATGGTAAAAAGATGCTAACTTATTTTTAAGTGTTTGTTTCACCATCCGTAAAAAATTGGAGAATAAATGCAACCTGTTTTGGTGAATAGTTATCATTTTTTATTCAACGTTATCAACATCATTTTAGCACTGTTTGTTAATTAGTTGTAGATAACTTGATATCCTTTATTTTTTCATGGTTATCAGGTATTTATGGAATATTAAATCTCTTTTTGATGTCAATGTCAAAAAAAAATTAGTAATTTGTAAAAAAAATTTCAATACATGCTATCCAATACATGCAAATATGCAATAAGAGCTGTTATTTATCTTGCCTACCATTTTGAGGAAGGTAAGAAAATAGGTATAAAACAAATATCAGACCAGCTTGATATTCCAACACCATTTTTGGGTAAAATTCTTCAAAGCCTGGTTAAGAAGAAGTTACTTGTTAGTACCAAAGGTCCTAATGGCGGTTTTGCATTAGGTACAAAGGGGCATAATATTAGTCTTTACGATATTGTGGTTGCTGTAGATGGTGACGATATGTTTCATAACTGCCTTATTGGAAATCATCCATGCCAGCAGGGTAATACAACGTGCTCGGTTCACGATTCATATTATGTGTTGAGAAATTATTTCATTACCTTTTTTAAAGGTGAAACCATTGGAAATATTGTATCTAAAATGGCTGATAAAGAGGATTTTATCAGGCTTTAAAAGGGAATTTTATTAACCACTGAACTATTTTATAATCCTTTATTAATCTGAATACAAAAATTGCCGATATTATTCCAAAAATATTAAATATTTCGTCGTATATGCTTCCGCTACGTGTTGCAGTAAAGTATTCCTGAATAAATTCGAAGGATATACTCATCACAAGTGGAATTAAGTTTATTGTTAAAATATTTTTTTTGGTTATGCTTTTATTTCTTGAGTAATAAAATTCAAGCATAAAAACGATACTCAATGTAAAGTACATTATAAAATGTACCACTTTGTCGGCATGTTCGAAGCGTAAAAGTGTAGGTGTTGGTGATTTATCAAAATTAGCAAGGCTTAAAAATAGTATTAATAGACTAATTATAAGCGTTTTATGATAGTTTTTAGTGAGTATTGGCATTGTTGATAATTTTGTGTTTTTTGTTAATAGGGTGTTGATAACTTGTTAATAACATAGGGTTAACAGGTTGATTTAGAATGTTTCACGTGAAACAATTTACTAAAAATGGCAGGTCTTTATATTCATATACCGTTCTGTAAATCCAATTGTTCATATTGCGATTTTTATAAAACTACAAATATTAATCTAAAAAATGATTTTATCGAATCATTAAAGTTGGAAATTGATTATAGAAGCGGATTTTTCAATGATGATATTATACGTACTCTCTATTTTGGTGGTGGTACTCCGTCTGTTTTGTCGATTGATGAATTTTCTACGATAATGGATTCTTTTAGCACTGTTTTTAATTTGAATAGTGTAGAGGAGTTTACTGTTGAAATTAATCCGGATGATGTTACGGTTGAGTATCTGCAAGGGTTAAAAAACTTAGGTGTGAATCGTATAAGTTACGGTGTACAGAGTTTTCATAATTCGCACCTCGCAATGGTGAAGCGTAGGCACAATTCGCAACAAGCCATAGATTCTGTGCTATTTGCTAAAAGCGTGGGTATTGATAATATAAGTATAGATCTCATTTATGGCTTGCCGGGGATGAGTGAAAGTGAGTGGCGCATAAATATAGAGAAATTTATTTCTCTTGATGTTCCTCACCTGTCGGCCTATCATCTTATTTATGAAAAGGGAACCTTAATAACATCGCAGGTTAAAAAAGGAATTATAAAAGAAGCTGCCGAAGATGATAGTAATAATCAGTTTTTGATGTTACGACAGATGCTTTCTGAAAATGGATATGAGCATTACGAAATTTCTAATTTCTCGAAACCAGGAAAAGAGTCGAAACATAACAGCTCATATTGGAGTGGCGACCGATATTTAGGATTGGGTCCAAGTTCACATTCGTTTGATGGTGAAAATAGATTTTGGAATGTGTCGAATTTGAAAAAATATGAACTTGGTTTGAATAGCGGTGATGGCAGTTTTTATGAAAATGAGCATTTATCAGAATTCGATATCTACAATGAACTTATAATGCTTGGCCTTAGAACGAAATCTGGCGTTTCATTCAAAAAGCTAAAAAATGTGGTTTCTGATAAATTTATCAACTATTTTTTGAAATTGGTTTCTATAAAAATTGCAACTGGCGAAATTATTAATGAAGATGATAGATATTATATTTCTGAAGATTCGTTTTTAATTTCTGATAAAATAATGTCGGATTTGTTTTATGTGGTTTAAGAGTTCAA
>CAZWOA010000030.1:1329-3770 GCA_964635545.1 uncultured Marinilabiliaceae bacterium | reverse complement strand
AGGCATTACAAATGCATCCCCAACAGCCCACTCGTTAAAAACGAGGGGCAGAGGGGTTTAAGAGTTCAATGGATAAATAGTTAAATGGTTTAAGAGTTAAATGGTTTAAGGCATTGCAAATGCTTTCCCAACAGCCCACTCGTTAAAAACGAGGGGCAGAGGGGTTTAAGAGTTCAATGGTTTAAGAGTGAAATAGTTGAATTGTTCAATGGTTTAATGGTTAAAGAGACTATGAAAGTTTCGAGGGTGTCTAGAGGATGTTGGTCGTTAGTTGTTGGTCGTGATTCGAGGGTTAAAGAGTTAAATAGTTGAAGAGAACTTGAAAGGGCCGAGAGGGAGGGTTTAATAGTTTAAGGGGTCAAGAGTTAAAGGGTTTAAGAGACTATGAAAGTTTCTAGTCAGTGTATCAAATTCTGTAAGCTGCGCTACGCTTGCATACGGTCCTTAATGGTTTATATTATTTGAATTGAATATTTTATTATGAGTTTATTTCCATTAAACCTAAAAACCCCGCTCCATTTATATGAAGTGGGGTTTTTAGTAGCATTATAAACGTGAATATTTTACTTTACAGCTGCTGCAATTTTTTCATCCAGCATGGCACCGTACAGGTCTTTTCCTATCAAATCGCCATTGCGGTCGAGCAGGAAGTTAGAAGGTATTTTGCTTATATTGTAAAGACGTGCCCAGTATGACTGGGTATAGTTTAGATCGCTCACGTTAACCCATGGGAGATTATCTTTTTTTATTGAGTTCTCCCATAATACTCTGCTTTGATCCAGTGATACCTGGTAAACATCAAAGCCTTTTGAGTGATATTTGTTATAAACTTTCAGTATGTTACGGTTCTCTTTTACCGAGTTTTCATCCCATGAAGCCCAGAATGAGAGTAATACAACCTTTCCTTTTAGTTCGGATAATCTCACTTCATTTCCGTTAATATCCTTCTCCTTAATATCGGGTACTCCCACTTTTTCGGCGTTTTGAATCAATGATTCACTCACATTCTGACGTTTCATTGTAGTTTTAGCTTCAAGCACGTAGTTGTAAAGGTGCTTAACGCGCTCCGACTCGGGATATAGTAGATTAAGACTTGTTGCTATAGTTGCAAATGAGATATGATCTTTTTTATCCATCACATCAAACACAGGTGTGTTCATAACGCTTTGAAACAATAGGTAATAGCTTACAAATGAACGAGGATGCTCAAATACATAATCGTGAACACTGTTTTTGTAGTCATCAACATCTTTTGTAATTTGAGCTATAAGTTTTTGATACTCAAGATTATCATTGTCTGATAGCTTTTCAATTTCTTTAATTTTCAATTGTATGCCTTTTTGTAGCTGTGCAGCTTTATAATTCATAGCATAAAGCTCTTTTGCTCCTTGCGATTGTGATATGCGCACCGAATTGTCGAATTTACTCATGTCGCCATCTACAAGCACATTCTCTGTAGAGTCGAGAAGAAGCACAATATTCTTATTTTTATTGAATGTGAGTTGAAAAAATGTGGGTTCATTCACCTTTTTGGTTGTCAGTTTAAACGAACCATCTTTTTTTAACGCCACAGAATCGATAAATACATTGTTATTCAAATCCATCCTCTGCAGCACCACTGTCTCACTCTGCGAATTATCAAACTTACCTGAAATGGTAATTTTCTCTTCAGTACATGCTGATATTATGAAGATTAGAGTAAAAAGATAGAGTAAATGTCTCATTATGAAATATGTTTAAGTTGTTTTTGTAAATATCAATATATAGATTTCTCAAATATAGCAAGATAATGGTTATAATTTTTGAAGTTGATCAATGAGATTATTAATTGATGGAAAATTTTTTGTGATTTTATTATTCTCATCAGTAATTATAATCATTGGTAAAGGCAACATATAGAAATAGTTGTCAGGTTTCTTTAATTGGCCTGCATTCCATCTGTGCTGCTGGTCGGACACTATTATATCTGTACAAATATCATACACTTCATAGCCTTTAAAGAAGAGGGGTTGCACCACATTTCGGTAGTAATCAGAAAGCCTGATTCTATTTTCAGTATCATAAATAAATATTGCTTTCGCTTTTGCAATGGCTAGTGCAGTAACTGTTGAATCGGCAGTAAGTATCTCAATTTTAGGTAGTTTATTACCTACTTTCAGGCTTTTATAATTCTTGATTACAGTTGATAATTTGGTTAATTCACCAAAAAATCCGTTTGCTGATGGATTGTCAGGATGTAATGACACTAATTTTTGGGCTCTTGAATATAATATATCGTAATCACTCAAAATATCGAATATATTATTGTCAGTATTCTTAAAATCAAATAGATAAAGAGTTGAAAAACCATTTGAGTCTTTATCATTTATTTTTAAAACAGCCTCTTTATAGGCGTTTTTGAGTTTGGATATATGAATATTAAGTGAATCATATTTTGATGA
>CAZWOA010000030.1:0-1229 GCA_964635545.1 uncultured Marinilabiliaceae bacterium | reverse complement strand
TGCGGTTTATCTGTCATGTTAAAGCTGTAAATACCCGTAGTTGCAAGTGTTGCTGTGTCTTGCCTCTCAAACGATCCGGTAAAGAAGTTAAGATAGAGAGGTTCGCTATATAATCCATTGAAATCGACTATCAACTCATTCTTTTTATCAATGGTAGTACAGGCTTGTATAAATATTACAGTAACTATAAAAATATAACTAATTCTCATTATTGTTAGTTTAATATTGTTAATCAACTCTTTATTTCCAGCTAATATGTTGAAAGTGTAAAATTATTGACTTTAATCCATATAATGCAATTTTTGTAGCTTTTTTAATGGTATATGTAATTACTTGATTTTGTGGTTAATTATAGCTATATTATAGCAAATGTGGTGATAATATATTTATGGTACGGTTCTTGGTTTTATTGGTAATATTGATGGTTCAGAGTGGCGATAGGTATAGTGAGAGGGTTGAAATGGTTAATACGCAGATTATTTCTCGCGGAATTACCAATAAATCGGTTATTGATGCTATGCTTACTGTGGCGAGGCACCGGTTTATGCCCTCATCAGTTGCCGAATTTGCCTATGAAGACGGGCCGTTGCCAATAGGCTATAATCAGACCATTTCGCAGCCATATATCGTTGCATTTATGACTCAGGCCATTGAACCTAAAAGGAGAGATAAAATACTCGAAATAGGTACCGGATCGGGCTATCAGGCCGCGGTTCTCTCTAAAATTGTAAATCATGTTTATACTGTCGAGATTGTAAAGCCACTTGGTACTCTTGCTGAATCTATTTTTGAGCAGTTGGGCTACGATAATATCAGTGTAAAAATAGGCGATGGCTATAATGGTTGGCTGGAACATGCGCCATTTGATGGCATAGTTGTTACCGCAGCTCCCGATTACATCCCCTCTCCCCTGTTCGAGCAGCTTAAAGAGGGCGGTAAAATGGTAATTCCGGTGGGTAAGGCTTCATCAATTCAGGAGTTGCTTATCATTGAGAAGCGCAAAGGTAAAATGGTGAAAAAAAGGGTTATGTCTGTGAGATTTGTGCCGTTTACGAGAGAGAAGGAGTGAAATTAGAGCGTAAATTGCGGTATTACTCCCTTTATTTTGAGTAGATATTGACCCTATAAAATGAATCACTTTAAATGGGTAATATATTTAATGTTAATTGAATGTTTTTCACTATAACGCTGAATACGCATTTTTTCTTCAAATTCTCTTATTAATGCTT
>CAZWOA010000029.1:32234-34363 GCA_964635545.1 uncultured Marinilabiliaceae bacterium | reverse complement strand
CTGAATTTGGCCGGCGTTATGTTTCGTTTGATCTCATTCTGACGACTTCCTTTAAAATATTTGTTGAGAAACGATGAATAGTTTAATTGAAAATAATCTTCTACAAACTGCAACGCATTCTTGTAATCGGTAATCATTCTCTTGGCATATTCGCCAACAATGTGAATTTGCTGAACTTTGTTTTCGTAGAACTGATGCAGTTTCTGATAATCGTCTTTTGTGTATTGCTTTTTATTGTTCTGCTCTGTTCGTTCAATGCTCAAACGATTATACACAACAAGAAAACCGCCTTCAATCTTTATCGCTTCAATTCTTGATAAGTAAAATAACGTATCTTCAATGTCGTCAAGACTGATGTTCAGTTTAAACAAATTTGAACTATTCTCATAAGCGGTTCTTAGTTCCTGAACGGAAAATTCTACTAATACCTCTTCTTTCTGCGAATCTACTTCCGACGGCTTTGCATTACTTTTTTCATACAGACGCTCAATAATGAATTTTGCTAAAGCGTGTCGTTTTTCTAATTTGTCTTTCAATAACTCTTCGGGGTGTAACGCAAGAATAGCAATATGATTTTTTGATTCTAAATTTTGTCGTTTAACCCAGTTTTTGATTGCCCAAAAATTGATGATGGTCTTAATTTTATTGGTGCTAATATCGTCAATTCCAGTCTCTTCGGCTTGTTCGTTTAGCTCTTTTAGGTGAAATACTTTTTCTTGTTCCTCAAAAAGTGGAAGTAGAAAGTTTTCGATTTTACCGAATGTGTCAACGATATTGAACGAACGATTTTTGTTTTCTCCCTTTTTGATGTAAGCAGTCAAATCTTTTGCATCGGCTAAAATCTTCTCTTCACGCAAAAGATTGACAATGTTTATCACTTCTTCTTTTACAATTCCTAAATGGTCGCTGATGTAATCAACTCTCGATTCTGCGGTTTCATCGTTTGTTTGTTTCCTGCTTTTGCTTGAAAAAAGTTTCTTGATGATTCGTATTCCTTTCTCTTTCTGCTTTTCTTCAAATTTCTCCGATGAATTGATTTTGTCAATGGCCTCTTGTGCGTTTTTTGAAAGAATACTGTTGGCAAAAACTCGTGGCATATTTTGTCCGCGTTTCAAATATCCTGCATCTTCCAACGCTGCTATGGCCGTAGTTACCCGTGTTTCAATTTCAACAACATTATCGTCCCAACCGGCTTTTCGTGCAATTTCCAAAGCCGAATTTGAAACCGTTGAACGAAACCGTGTTATTTCTTTAATCGCTTTCCAAATCTGTTGAATTTCTTTGATGGAAAGTTTGGTTTGGTTCAATAGAATAAAGTGTTTGCTCAGATCTTCCTCGTTAAACAGCACAAAACAATCAGCTGTAATATTTTCATCTCGACCTGCTCTTCCTGCTTCCTGAATGTAGTTTTCAAGTGAATCAGAAATTTCATAATGAATAATCATCCCAACATCTTTTTTATCAACGCCCATTCCAAATGCAGACGTGGCAACCATAATTTGGGTATCACCATTGATAAACGAATCTTGATTTTCCGACTTTTCCTGCTTGTCCATTTTGCCGTGATAGGGTTTAGCGTGGAAACCATCTTCCGTCAACCGTTTAGCAAGCATATATGCTTTTCGAGTTCTTGAAACATAAATGATGGTCGGACAATTCTTTTCTTCAATTAAGTCTCTCGCTGTTTGGTATTTTTCTTCTTCATCTCCTTTCTGAAAAACTTTGTATTGAAGATTTGTTCGTGATGCTTTTGAAGTGAACAATTCAAGATTAAGCGACAGTTTTTCTTTGAAATAATCTCGAATGTCTTCAATTACCTTTTGTTTTGCGGTCGCTGTGAAACACGAAACGGGGATTCCGTCATCCAAATTCTTCTTTTCCTGAATGGATTTGATAAAATCTCCGATGTATAGATAATCAACTCTGAAATCTTGTCCCCACGATGAAAAACAGTGCGCTTCGTCAATCACAAAACGGGCAACTTTTCTTCCTAAAACCAAACGCTCAATCGTTTTTGAACGTAGCGACTCCGGCGAAATGTAAAGAATGGAAGCCGAACCATCTTCAACTCTTTCAAAAGATTTTGCTCGTTCAATAGGATCGAGCAAACCGTTTATGGTAACGGCATC
>CAZWOA010000029.1:22516-32134 GCA_964635545.1 uncultured Marinilabiliaceae bacterium | reverse complement strand
TGAATAAAAGAATTTATCAGCGACAAACAGTATGCAAGTTCAATCGGTTTTTCTGAAATTATTGCTGCTAAGTCAGCCTGTTCGCAAATTTCATTTTTGAATTTCCCAAGAATAAGCTTTTTGATGTCTGTGCTTGCACTATTGTATCTGATATAACGAAAAAATGCGTGGAACTCTTTTTTATCGTTTAACAGCAAATGAAAAATTTGTTTGAGCGAATCGTCAATCTGCTTGAAAGCAGCAATTTCGTCATTCAGCAAATCTTTGGCTTTGATAGCATCGTTCAGCGGATTGTTTGTGTCGTCCGATTGCAGTTTGTCGTCTTTGAGTAACGAATGATAGGGCTTTGTGGGGAAAAGCAAAGGCGAAAGAAACAAGGTGTCAATGATGTATGCCTGATTTATTCCTCCGTCATTAAGGGTTTTACCGATGTATTTGATGTCGTGGTTCAGAATATTATGTCCGCAGATTAATTGCGTTCCATTGAGAAACTGTATAAACTCAGCTGCCGAATTTTTATGGAACGAATCCCCATTATCCTTGATACCTCCTATGTCAAGAATTTTTCCACTCTTTGGATCAACTTCTGTGTCTATGAATGCAATTGAGTCCATTTTATAGTTTCAACTTCTGAAATGACGTTTTAATAGGTCGGAATGTAGTTTATTTGCAGTGATGGTTTATTAATTTTCGTCTAAAGATACAAAAAACTATGAAATGTTTTCGTTAAGCGAGTTTGATAAAGTCATCTTCGAGTTTTTTAGGCTGTTGGTAATTATTGTAGGTTTTGTAATTCATTAATTATCAGATCCGGTATGTCTGGCAGGCTCACATTATTTATATCAACTTTGAGGTCTGCACGTTTATATGAATCCTTAAAATAATTATAATCAGCTTTAAGCTCTCTCAGATATATCTTTTTCTTTGAATCATCTAATTTTTCGATTATAGGATTAGAATCTTTATCTAAGAATATCAATCTCTCCAATATGTTTTCACACGAATCATTTATGTGAATTGAGCATAAGTCTTTGTTTGCTTTATGTTTTTTATAAACTTGTAGATACGAAAATCTTAGTCCTGATGGTGTGCCGGCAATAACTGAATCAATGTTTTTTGAGAGCAATAAATCTAAGACTATACTTGCTTTCTCTCTGTATGCATTCATTGATATACACTCATCTTGAATCCTTTCGATAGGCTTATTATAATAATTCTGAATCTCTACATCTAAGTCAAAGAATGAAAAACCAAGTTCCTCGGCAAGTATCTTCCCAATTGTTGATTTCCCTACGCAGCTAATTCCAACTAAATACAAAATCATAGAAACCTACGGATATTTAATAATTAGATTTTCTTTTTCAAACTGAATGGCTTTTATTGTCTAGACTTTTCATAAGGTAGTTATTATGTTTCTTTATTTTTGGTTGTTTTGTATGTCACTACTTTTAAGGAATGCATATTTCTTTTGTTTCTCTTTCCATCTTTCGATGGCATATTTCTGCATGTCGTCGATTTTATCTTTTTCATCAATGATTTCAAAGCCAAGCAACGATTCAATTATATCTTCTAGGGTCGTAATTCCGTCCATACCACCATATTCATCTACAATAAGTGAGATGTGTTCTCTTTTTGACAACATATTGTCCCATGCGTTAAATAGGGTCATGTTTCTTGGGAAAGTCAAAATATCCCTCTTTATGTCTTTGAGTTTTAAGTCAAACTGGTCTTCTGCAAGTTTTTCAAATACCATTGAGCGGAAAACGTAGCCGGTAATGTTGTCCTTATTTGCTTGGTATACTGGAATTCTTGAAAAATGTAAAAACTCTTTATTCTCCAAGAAGTCTTGTAATGTCATATCTTCATTGGCTGTTATTACAACAACCCTGGGAGTCATAATCTCTGATACTTTTATGTTTGTTAATTTGATTATGTTTTGTATTATTTTATTCTCTTTTTCTGCAAATACGCCCTCTTCAGTACCTATGCTTGCTAGAGCTGATACCTCCTCTCTACTTGTTGTTAATTCCGATTTGTTTCTTGATAATAATTTTGTTATAAGTGAAGAAAGAACCACAATTGGATATGTGATGAATACCATTATTTTTATAATTCTGGACGTAATACTAATAAGTTGCTTATTGTAATTTGCACCTATAGTTTTTGGAAATATCTCAGTCAAAACCAGAATTAAGATTGTAAGTATTGCTGACACCAAACCAAAATATGCCTCTCCAAAAACAATTGTTGCCTGCGCACCTACACCTGCTGCACCTACTGTATGAGCTATAGTATTTAGTGATAATATGGCAGAAATAGGTTTGTCGATATTTTCCTTTTGGTTAAGCATAGTTTTTACGCTTTTGTCGCCAAGCTCTAGTTTCGATTTCAGATAAGAAATAGGCGTAGATAATAATACTGCTTCAGCTATAGAGCATATAAAAGATATGGTTAAGGCACTGAGTAAATAGACGATTAGTAGTGTCATATTTTGATTTTGATTTTGTCACGCATGGGTTTTTATTGCGTTTCGCATGACTATATAATTACAAATTTAAAATTTTTTTTTATCTTTAAAATAGGTGTAAGTAATTCAACTCAATATTTTATTGCAACGAATTGCAATACATTCGTTATTTTCGCATATTAAAATGCAATTTAATAACAAAGATATGATTGATAAAATTAAAGGACTACTGCCTCACCTCGCTGCATTGCTGGTTTTTGTGGTTATAAGCCTTGCTTATTTCTTCCCTGTACTCGAGGGTAAGGAATTGCCACAGGGCGATAATAGTCATGCCAAAGGTGCTGCACAAGAGCTGGTGGAGTATGAAAAAGCTACCGGAGAAAAGTCGATGTGGACCAATTCCATGTTTGGCGGTATGCCTGCCTATCAGATTAAGGCCGATTCATCGAAGAATATGTTCCGACATCTTAATAATTTCCTTCGTTTCGGACTGCCCTACACCACTGCGGCAATGCTATTCCTTTATCTTGCAGGGTTTTATCTGTTGATGCTCAGCTTCAGGGTTAACCACTGGTTGGCAATGGGAGGGGCGATAGCTTTTGCTTTTGGATCATATAATATAATCATAATTATTGCCGGCCATATTACCAAAGCCTATGCTATTGCATTAATGGCACCCGTTATAGCCGGAATTCTGTATGCCTACAATCGAAACCGTTGGATTGGCGCTCTTATAACCACTGTGGCACTGGGCATGGAGATTGCCTACAACCACGTGCAGATTACCTATTATCTTCTGCTTATGGTGCTGATTATAGGCGTAGTGCGCTGGGTGATGTCACTCAAAGAGAGTGTGGATGTGATGAAGAAGGATGATGAGCCGAAAAATGCATTTCTTGGTGCGTTGCTTCCTTTCACAATCAAGAATAAAGCGATTAAATTGCCTGTAACAGGTTTTTATAAAACCACTTTAGTGCTCATTTTGGCTGCCATGCTTTCTGTACTGCCCAATATCACTAACTTGTGGACTACCTACGAATATGGCAAATACTCCATCCGGGGTAAGAGTGAACTTAAAACCGATGATGGTTCCAAGGAGCATAGCGGTCTCGATAAGGGTTATGCCCTCGACTGGAGTTATGGTATTCATGAAACGCTTACTTTGTTGATTCCCAATGTTGTAGGTGGTGCATCGGAGGCTATAGGTATTGATAATCCTGCAGTAAGCCAGCTCGATGGCAATATCGCCGAAGCGGTTGCAGGACAAAGCAAATACTGGGGCGGACGTGTATTTACATCCGGTCCTGTTTATGCCGGTGCTGTGGTGTGCTTTCTGTTTTTTATAGGTGCTTTCTACTATAAAGGGCGTGAAAAATGGTGGCTTATTATTGCTACAATATTTTCAATTATGCTTGCATGGGGAAAGAATTTCCTGCCGCTAACCGATTTTATGTTCTATCATTTCCCATTCTACAATAAGTTCCGCACCGTTGAAATGGCATTGGTTATTGCATCCTTCACCATGCCGCTTCTTGGTTTCCTCGGATTGAAAACTCTATACGAGAAGCCCGAACTTATTCGTCTTTATATGAATAGGTTCCTCCTTGCTGTGGGACTTACTGCCGGCGTTAGTTTTGTGCTGTACGTCATGCCTACTGCTTTCTATTCGTTCCTGTCACCACAAGAGAGTCAGATGTTTGCATCGCTCAAAGGCGGTGAAATGGGGCAGGGGTATGCTGCCGTTGAGGCCGGATTGATTAATGCACGTATTGCACTTCTTAAGAGCGATGCCTTGCGAACTGCCATTTTTGTTCTGCTTGCTTCGGCCTCGTTGTGGTTCTATAGTATGAATAAGATTAGTGCAAGATACATGGTTGCGGGTATCATAATTCTTATTCTTGTTGATCTGTGGGGGGTTGATAAGCGTTACCTTAATGCCGATCATTTTATATCTAAATCGAAGGCTCGTCAGGAATTTGCCGAAAGTAATGCCGATAAAGCAATTCTGAATGATAAAGATAAGGATTACAGGGTTTTATCTCTCTATCGTAATCCATTCAATGAGGTTAATACTTCATATCACCACCAGTCTATAGGTGGTTATCATGGTGCCAAACTACGTCGTTATCAGGATGTTATCGATGCTTATCTTCAGCCGGAGTGGAGTGTGCTTACCCAGTCGCTTCAAAAGGCTCGCGATATTGATGATATCTGGTTTAGTTTGTCTGATATGACTGCTGTGAATATGCTCAATACCAGATATTTAATCTATAATCCCGATGCAGAGCCAATCACAAACCCACATGCCTTTGGTGGCGCCTGGTTTGTAAATTCGGTTGTTGAAGCTGCCGATGCCAATGATGCTCTTGAATTGATAGGCGACACTGACCTAAGAGCTGCCGTGGTTATAGAACCTGCATTTAAGAAATACGTGAACGATATAGCGCCCGATACGGTTGCAGGGTCGTTGGAGATGGTTAGTTATGCCCCCAATCATCTTACTTATAAGTCTATATCTCAATCAGTTGGAATTGCCGTATTTAGCCAGATTTACTATCCTGCGGGATGGAAGGCCTTTGTCGATGGTAACGAAACTCCAATTATTCAGGCCGATTATATTTTGAGGGCTCTCGTGGTGCCTGCAGGTTCGCACACCATAGAGTTCCGGTTTGAGCCCAACTCGTTCCGCTACGGACAGATTGTCTCGATTTTGGGGTCGTTGCTAATCATTGGTTTAATTGTGGCTGCAGTTATTGTATATCGTAAAAAAGGGGTGAATAACCTTCAAAATTAAATAGTTATGTTACATCATCGTTGGGTTGTTCTGTTTTCATTATTGCTGATATTTTTCGGGGTTTCATGCAAACGGTCATTACCCAACATTGATGGTGTACAAATTGCTTTTTTGTCGGATGTGCATCTGAGTGATCTTTATGGTAGTTTGGAATATGTTGATTATAAAGGGGTTATGAATCCTGAAACCCATAAATATGTGCTGATGCGCACCATGGAGTCGCAACTTCATTCCACCCGGTTGTTCAATGAGAATTATTATGCTTTTTTGGCTGCTTTAGACGACATTGCTCGTAGAAACATTAAACTTGTAATGCTTCCCGGAGACTATAGCGATGATGGCCAGCCCTATAACTTACGTGGCTTGGAGAGAATCCTGAGGAGCTATTCTGATAGTTATGGCATCAAGTTTTTTATAACTTCTGGCAATCACGACCCTGTAATGCCTTTTACCATTGATGCCGGAAAAGCTGATTATCTGGGTGAAGGAGGACGAAAACAGGCCATTTTCAGTAAAAATGATCCTTCAATTTTTATTTCTGATGATGAACATCCCGTTGTAATATCCAGTGATGTATGCAAACTTGGCTATGAGGATATATTAAATATTATGGGCAGAAATGGTATTGCGCCTCAGCGTGATTACGTTTACTGGGAGACACCATTTTCTTCCTATAGTTATGAAAATTACAGTTTTGATAAGGCTGTTTCCGAGTCCAAGTTCAGTTTGCGTCAATATGTTGCCGACAGTAGCGGTGTTTCTTTGCCGGATGTTAGCTATCTGGTTGAGCCAATGGATGGTTTGTGGTTGCTTTCTCTCGATGGTAATGTCTATCTTCCCTCTGATGATGGTGATTTCAGGAAAGCACCATTGGCTAGTGGTGGCGAATATTCGAATATCGTTAAGCATAAAAGGCATCTGCTCACTTGGATGCGTCATGTTACCGGTGAGGCTAAACGACTGAATAAGACTCTGATAACATTTAGTCACTATCCCATGGTCGATTTTCATGACGGTGCCACCGATGATCTTAATGCACTTTTGGGTGTGCATAAAATGCAGTTGTTCAGGGTTCCCAATGATAGTATAGCCCGTATTTTTGCTGATATGGGCATCAAAATCCATTTTGCTGGTCATCTTCATCTCAACGATACGGGTGTGAGGCAGTTTGATGATGATAATTTTATCGTCAATGTGCAAATTCCTTCTTTGGCAGGATATCCTGCCGCATATAAATTGCTGACTATCAGAAATAACCGATTCTTTGATGTCGAAACTGTCAGGATTGACACAGTTCCGCGGTTCAATGAATTATTTCCCCTTTACGAAGGTGAATATGCCTATTTGCAATCCTCTAAAGCTGCTGATATTTGGGATAGGAGGGTGCTGGATGCCCAGAGTTATGGGGAGTTGGTCGATATGCATTTGCGTGAATTGGTGCGGCTTCGCTTTATTCCCAACGACTGGCCCATTGAGTTAAAGGATTTGATGCTTAAGTCCACCGGTTATGAATTGCTTCAATACTCCGGCAGCTCGGTAAGTGATTCATTATTATTCAACTGGAGTGGCTTCGATATGATTGTTGATTTCTACCGACTTGTGAACGGCGATCAGTTGGCAATTTATGATATTGGCTCTACTCGCTTAATGCAATATTGCATGATTATTGATTCAGTTTTGAATGATTTTGATAATCAGCAATTAACAATCGATAATCAATACTCTGACTTTATGTTGTTTCTACGTGCATTCAGGTCTATGCTCGATAATGCAGAGCCTTCCGACCATTTCAGAATTGATATGAAAAATGGATTGATAACAGATTTTAATAACTAAACCATTAAGGAAATTAAGATTCTAATTCTTAACTCCCTTAATGGTGAAAATTCAACTAACCCACACCAGATTCGCTCCTCTCGCCACTTTTACTTTGACCTGTAAATCAGTTCGCCCATATCGGTTGGTGGGTTATTGCCAAAACGAACGTCGCAACTTCTTGTAACAACGTCAGTTGCATTGTCGATATAGAATGCCGATGTTTTGGCTTTTATAAGTCCTTCGCCCTCGCATGGACGGCGGTCGTAAATTCCTCCCTCATAATCAGTTACTCTGTTAAGTACAATCGTTACACCATCCAATAATATATTGTTAATTTTATCTTTCGATTCACCACTTATATACACTCCGTTTTCGGTGTTGCAAAATATGTTGCGGAAGGTAATGTTGTTAACCTGCCCCACGAAACCTTGGGTAGCACCCTTTGGGAAACGCCAGTTGGCATCTTTATGGTTGATATTTGCTCTGCGATAGGCGGTTATGTATATAGGTTCCGATTTTCCCCACCACACATCACTGAAGAAGCGACTTTCAACTATAATATTTGAAAACAGTATGTTCTGCACCACTCCTTCGTCACGATTCTGAATTCCGATGCCTCTGTTGCTTGCCAAAATGGTGCAGTTGGTAACTGTCACATTCTGAATGGTATCCATGTTTTCGGAGCCTATTTTGAAGGCACACGACCGCGATGACATAAGGCAGTTGGAGATAACAATATTTTCGCACTTGCCATACTCTGCAAATTCCCTGCGATTTTTAAGGCAGATGCTGTCGTCGCCGCTCTGTATGTGGCAATCACTTATTCTGATGTTTTTGCTATGGTCGAGGTCTATGCCATCAGAGTTTCTGATTTTCAGACTGTTGTCGATAGTTATGCCTCGTATTACTCCGTCATCGCAACCAATAAGGTGCACTGTCCAATATGCAGAGTTTCTGAATGTTACATCTTCTATTCTCAGCTTTTTCACGTTGATGAGTGTGAGCACATGCGGGCGAGGGTCTTTAATGTTGAATGGCAGAAGCTCGTAGGAGTCACCGAGTTCTTCACCCATAAATTTTATGCCGTTTCCGTCAATCACTCCAAGGCCGGTTATAGCTATGTCGTGCAGATCCTCTCCACCAATCCATATCGTTCCTTCGCCGGGATTCTCTCTGAATGCACTCTTCTGATACACTGATGTATCGGGGTTGGCAAGTAGTGTTGCACCTCCCTCAACGTGTAACTCCATCTTTGATATCATGTCGAAGGGACCGGTCATAAACACTCCCTCGGCAGGTATTACTACTTTGCCGCCACCGGCTTTTTCGCATGCATCAATGGCTTTCTTAATTGCGCCTGCATTATCGGTAACTCCGTCGGCCACAGCACCATAATCGGTTATTACGAATATCTTGTCGCTATTTTGTCTGGTGACGCAACTATACATTAAAAGTATTGATATTGAGATTAATAGGATGTTTAGATTTTTCATAACAATCTGTTTTTTTATTGAGAATAATATCATTATAACATTTCGCTTGGCGGAAATCCAAACTGCTTTTTAAAGCATCTGCTAAAATAATAAGGGTCGTTAAAGCCCACCATATCAGCAACTTCCGACACGTTGTTGCGTTTCGATTTTAAAAGTGTAACCGCCTTTTTAAGCCTTATTGTTCGTATGAACTCATTGGGCGACAGGTCGGTAAGCTCCTTGATTCTTCGGTACAGGGTTGACGAACTAACGCCCAGCTCAGAGCACAGCAGACTTCCGGCAAGGTTGGGGTCGCTGATGTTCTTCTCTATTATGGCTGTAAGTTTGTTTAGAAACTCCTCATCTACAGGCGAATGGGTAAGCATATCAACATTGCTTTCCATATCGGCCGAGAATCTCTTTTTGAGGTCTGTTCTTGTTCTGATAATATTTGATATAAATGTTTTGAGCAATGTTGGGTCGAATGGTTTTGTTAAATAGCCATCTGCGCCCGACTTATAGCCTTTTATCTGGTTTTCATTGTCGGTGAGTGCGGTGAGTAGCACAACCGGTATGTGACTTATCCTTTCGTCATTTTTAAGAGTTTCGCAAAATTCAAAGCCGTTCATCACCGGCATCATCACATCGGCAATGCAAATAATAGGTCTGATGCTGCGGCAAATTTGCAGCCCCTCTTCGCCATTTTCAGCCTTAAACACTGTGTAGTATTCCGATAGGTAGTCGGCTATGTAGTCGCGCAGCTCTTTGTTATCTTCAATAATTAATATTTTTTCTTTGTCGGAAATGTCTGTTTCAGGTGTCAATTCGGTAATTTGATCGCTGGTTGAGTAGTTCACTTCATAGTCAAAAATCTCATTATCAGAGTATGATTCCCTATCTATGGGTATCTTTACTGTAAATGTACTTCCTTCACCATCAGTGCTTTGCAGTTTTATTTCTGATTTGTGAATATTTACCAGCGATTTCACCAATGATAGGCCTATTCCGGTGCCTGTATGGTTGTTTTTGGTGGTTTCAACCTGATAGAAGCGTGCAAATATTTTGTT
>CAZWOA010000029.1:5920-22416 GCA_964635545.1 uncultured Marinilabiliaceae bacterium | reverse complement strand
TGTTGAGTTTTGAAGTATCAGTTTTGTTAGTTTTTTCTGTTGGTCATTGTCAATATCATCTTCCGAAAGCTGTTTTGCAGGGCCAAGAATAAGCGATATAGGTGTGCGTAACTCATGCGATATGTTTGTGAAGAGGCGTAGTTTCTCGTTGTTGAGTGTCTCTTCGCGCTCGCGTTGCACTTTCTCAAGCAGTAACTCATGTTTAAGTGTCCAGCTTTTTTTCAACTGGCGATAGACTAGAAAAACGATTGCCGATATCAGAATCAATGCTATGGCTAACGCCTTGTAGGTGAGCCAGAAAGGTGGTTTTATTACTATTCGGTACTCCGATATGTCGCTTGGGAATCCGCTGCTGTTGGCATATTTTATTTTGAATGTGTATTCGCCCGGATAGAGGTTGGTGTACTGTATTGAAGTTGCATTGTTGTCGGTTGTAATCCATTCATCATCAAAGCCTTCGAGTATATATGCGTATTTGTTGAGGCGTGGATTGGCATATGATGGTGATGAGAATGATATGGTAAAATTGCGGTTAACATACTTTAATTCAAGGTTTTTGGAGTAATTTATGTTCTCTTTTAGCACCACTTGTCCGTTTATAACTTCACCGGGCCATACTGTTTTGTTCTGTATTTTAACTTCGCTAATGAATGGCGGATCGGCACTAAGGTTGTCTTTTAGGTCGTTGATTGAAAAATATATTATTTCATCTTTGCCGGTTATGTATATTATGGAATCATTGAAAAGCATAAATCCTTTACTGCTAAATATATCAAGCCTGTTTCCACTACCCACATTGTATGAAAGAAGTGTGTTGCTAGCGGGCGTGAAGCGCCCCACATGTCCGTTGTTGAAGTTGAACCATAAATCGCCCCTGCTGTCTTTCAGTATATCTGTAATCCAGTTCTCTTTTAGTTCGCGTGGATTGTTAACATGTATAAAATCGTCAATATCAGGCGAATAGTAGTTCAATCCCATGCGTGTTGAAACCCATAGCTTCCCTTTGTTATCGATGCAAAGTGCCTTTGCACTACTGTTGGTAAGTCCTTCTACTGAACCATCTTTGGCGGTATATACTTTATGACTCTGATTAACAGTGTTGTATTTTATTACTCCATTTTCGGTGGCAAGCCATATCGTATTATCGTTAGTTACTGCAATTTGGTTGATTGATGCACTGGGGAATTTTACTCGTAGCGTTGAGTCGGTTTTGTTGGTTGTAGGGTTGAAAATTATGGCTCCGTTGCCATGCGAGCCTATTACCATATCGCCGTTATCCAATGTGGCGAATGCAATTATTGGATCGGGCTTGAATTCTAATTTTAGTAGTTTTGATGTTTTTGTTATGTGGTTGTAAATTAATATATTACCATTCCAGAGTCCGCAATAAAATATTTTGCCATCGGGTGTGAAGATCGATGATATTTCATAATTGTCTTTTACTATTGGCTTGAATTGTCCGTTTTCCATTACAAATAATCCGCTGTTGTGGGTTGCTACAATCAGCTTGTTGTCGTATGTGCGTTCGTAATCGGAGATGCGTGGTATCTTACCGTCGATAACCATCGAAAATGAGTTGAATGTTTTGAACTGATTTCCAAACGGGTCGTATTTATCGAGTCCGTTATCGGTGCCTATCCATAGCAATCCTGCATTGTCGAAAAACAGTGCCGAAATTGAGTTGTCAACCAGCGATGTTTTTTCCGACTGCTTGGAAAAATACCAGGAGTATTCGCCTTTTGAGATATCTTCGAGCCGGTTGCAAACTATGATGCCTCCTATGGTTCCAAGCCAGTATTTCCCGTCGGCCGACCTGGTGACGCAGGTGAAGTAGGGGCCGATTGTCTCTCTGAATTTGGTGTTGGGAATTGGCTGTAAATCAAATGTATCGTCCTGTTTGTTCCATTTGAATAGTCCTTCGCGAGTGCCTATAAAAATATCAGATTTATCATCCTGAAAAATAAAATACAAATATGGATTTTTAATGCCTGTATTTTTTACTAACAGGTTGTATCTCTTTGTGTTTGTGATGTTTCCGTCTTTGTTTAATGTTAGGCGGGCCACGCCGCCGGTCTCAAAACTCCCCACCCAAAGATTGCCGTTTATGTCTTCTGTAATTGTTTTTACATAGTTAAATCCCTCAATATCAATCTCTTTAAAGCTGTTTTCTGATTCGTCATAAATGAAAAGGCCACAATCCTTTGTGCCAATCCAGATGCGACCGGTTTTGTCGATATGTATGGCCCTGATTTCTGAGTCGGGAATTGTTTTTGGATCGTTGGGCTGCGGTAGAAATGTGGTAAACTGGTGGTTGCGCATGTCAAACTTTGTGAGACCTCGCCTGGTGCCTATCCACATCGTGTTACTTTTATTGTCGATTACCAGTGCTGTGATGTCGTCGTTCTGAATTTTATTGGCATGCCCCGAGTCGCTCATGAATGGCGTAAATTTCTGACCGTCAAAGCTGTTGAGGCCATTGAAGGTGCCTAACCATAGTATGCCCAGTTTATCCTGAATAATATGCCTCACCGAATTGTGCGATAGGCCATTCTCTTTGTTATAGTGCTCTACCTTAATGTCTTCTGCTTTTATATTGCAGATAATTATTACTGAAAATATTATATGTATAATTAATTTATTCATAAGTAGTTGGTTTTGGTCGCAAAGGAGCCTGGAGTTACTGGGTGTTATATCTGTTTTTCAATACAAGCACTATTAATGATACTGATTTTTTTGCACACATACGACTTTCGTTAGCTTAAATTTTAATGTATATCCGTTTTTTATGAAGTATATATCCTAAAAACCAGCATATTAGCAAATATACTATTGATGTGAGAAACGAACCCAAAGCACCTGGCATAATGTATTGGAATATATTAACGCTCACCCACCTAAACAGGTTCAGGCAGTTGCCTGCCGGAATTAAACATAGTGTAATGTAAAAAAGCTCTGAAAACAGATATATAAATAACGGGTTTTTACCAAAAACATCGAAGAATGATACTCCAAATTTGATATTCTTAAGTTCAATAAGATATATCAGAATTGCCATTATTGATAAATCTAACCCTATGGTGTAAATAACAAATGAGCTTGTCCAAAGTTTTTTACCAATGGGGAATAATAAATCCCACCACAATGCCAATGATGTCATTACAAAACCCACAATTAGCAGCATCGCTATGCCTTCATGGGTTTTTCCTTTCATTCGGATGTAGCTGCCTGCTATGTAACCACCTATCACATTGACTATTGCAGGAAGTGTGCTGAGCAGTCCCTCGGGGTCGAACGGTATGTTGTCGCGCTTATAAATGTGACCAATTCCCAATACTGACAGGTCGAATTTGGTGGCTGCATTGGTTGCCATTTCAAGTTGGGCGCCTGGCTCACCAAAAATGTATAGTATTCCCCAATAACCTAGTAATATTATTGTGGATATTATTATTGCCCATCTTTCTGATAAATAAAGAAATATTATTGATGCAAAAAGGTAGCATAATGCTATGCGTTGCAGAACGCCCATTATCCTTGTTTGTGATATTGGTTTTAACATTAAAGCACCACTTTCGGATGTTTCAAAAAATGGAAACCAATACATTAAGTAGCCCAAAAGAAATATTATTATGGTGCGTTTTAATATTTTGTACAGTGCATCTTTATTGGGTAACTGCTTTATTTTCAGCATTGAAAAGCTTAGCGAGCTACCCATTGCAAACAGAAATGACGGAAATACAAGGTCGGCAAGGGTGAACCCCATCCACTTTGCGTGAATGAGGAACTCAAAGGTTCGTGTGCCCCATCCGGGGGTGTTCACCAGTATCATTAGGGCTACCGTGATACCGCGAAACACATCCAACGAAAGGAATCGCTCTGTTTTTTGACCGCTGATTGCACTCATAAATCAATAGTTATAGTCAATTTTTGGCTGTATTTTGGTTATCGGTATTATTTTGTCCCGATACTTTTTATGCAGCTCGTGCACTATCTCTGTTGATGACCCGACAGGCTCAATAGTGAACTCGTTTTTAGATACAACCCAATTCCACTCAAAGTCTTTGATGTTTTCGTCGAATGATTTCTGGTCAAAATGGCTCCATTCTCTCTTTACCTGCTCAAAGAATTTCTCCCATCGGGGCTTATAGAAATCGTTGAAAAGTCCACTCCACTGGCGATTGCTATATTCGTGGAGTCTGTTGTTTTTATCGCCCCACAGTGTTATCAGGTTGCGTGCGTTTTGCTCATAGAGGTCTTTCTCCTGTGTGTTATATCCGCAGTTGCGCGCGTCGGCAATCCATGGGCCTAGCATGAAGTCGCGCTGCGTTGCCAGCAGCCTGTCCATATCTTCTATCAACTCGATAAATTCAGCGCTGTACCTGTCAAATTTTGTCCTGTTGTTTTGCTTGTAAGCCACAGTTATCTGCTGCTGTAAAGGCAGTGCATAGTTGGCCAATACCTGGCGGGTTATGTCAACTAGGTCGTAGCGGAATCCGTCGTAATGGCTGCACGAATCTATTGACGCAACGAAATTATCCCATGCCGGAAGTAGATCTTCGGGAGAATAGTTGAGCTTGGTGCGCGCCCAACGCCTGTAACCTTCAAATGTGGGGCGGGCAACGATTATCGACTCTGCTCCGTCGCGTATTACTTTACCGTTATAAACTGTGTTAACCAGTGTGTTCCAGGCACTTATTAGTTGTGGTGTTGTGGTTCCATATCTGTTTTTTATGTATTTATTGAGCCAGTCATTTAGCTCAATGGGTGTGTTGCGCCATGTGTGGGCGGTCATCAATTCGTATAAAACCGGGGTTTGTTCAATGGCTTCCATGGTGAGGCCTATGCCTTTCATCTGGCCCGAGTTGCTGTCGTGCAGTGCCAAAGCGGGATTGGTGGCTACATCTTCAATTCGTCCGAAGAGGCTGATGTTACCGCCAAAATTGTGGAGCATGTTCCAAATCCACTGTTTTCCGTAGAATGCTTCGGTGCGTTTCCATATTGGTTCTATCTCGGCTGCTAGGTCGAGTATTATCATCCTGTCGTTGGGGATGGACCCCAAGAGACCTTTTATTTGTGGTGCTTCCCAGAAATTGCGGTGACTGTAGAAGAGCCATCCCTGCATAACCCAAATTGCATCGGGGTCGGCCGATTTCATGCCTTCAAAAGTTTTTTTGCCCAGTTCGGCCAGATATTCCGGATCGTTACTTGGCGGTTCGTTTTCGTTGAATGTATCTGCCGAATAGAGATGGTCGGTGCCAAAGATGGTGGTCTGTAATTCGATGAATTTGCGTCCAATCTCAGCAAAAAGCGGATCGTCGGCATCTAGAATAAAGGTGTCGTCGAAATCATTGCCCCAATTTGTCTGCTTCAGGTTGGCCTCGGGGAAGAATTTTTTGAATGATGCCGGCACATGACCTGTAAATGCCGGTAAAACGGGTGTCATGCCCAGTTCCCGCTGACGTTGCAGTATCTTTATTTGAAGCTCTTTCTGGCGTATCTTCCAACTCTCAGGCATAGGACCGCCCCAGCCGTCGAGGTTACCCATCCAAAACCACGATAGATAGGCGGGTCCACTGAAGAATGAATCGAGTTCCTTATCGGTGAAGCCGTAGGAGCGGTACAGTTGATCCCACACATACTCTTCGCCGGTGATGGCAAGTGGCATGTTTATGCCGTGAAGTGCCATCCAGTCTATCTCTTTCTCCCAACGCTCCCAATCCCACCAACTCATGGTGTAGTTGAATGTGCAGTAATTCAGGTAGTAACGATAGTTGTAAGGACTCTCTTTGCGTATTTTTTTGTCGATTATCGGTAGTGGTGATGGTAGCCTCAAGTTGGTGCCGTTCCAGGTTATCTGGCAGTTGCAATGCTCTGTGAGATAGTAGTATAGAGCCGATGCTACAGCAACTCCATTGGTGCCCCGCAGTACTATTTTGTTGTTAACTGTCTCTATTTCAAAAATATCCATTGTGTCTGCAGGTAGCATCTCAACATCAAACAGATTACTGTGTTGCGGTATTACTCTGTGGATGAGATTGTAAGCCGCTGTAGTTTCTGTATTGGGCGCATTGCTTTTTGATGTGCAGCCCAGTGTTATGCTTGTAATAAATAATATCAGGAATATATTTTTCATAGTTTCGTTTTTTATAATTCTTTGTCCGATAATGATGGTGGTAATATATCGTGTCCCCATTTTTGAGATGGTTTCGAGCCCATTTTCAAGATTAATGTTCCTCCGTTGGTGATGTCGCTATGTTCAATCCACGATTTGGTGTATTCCACTCCGTTAAGCGTTGCTGATTCAATGTATCTATTTTGTTTAGAGAGGTTTATGGCCTGTATTGTGAATGGTTTTCCGTTATCCTGATGTATGGTGGTTTTCTCAAAATAGGGTGCGTTGATGAGGTAATATGACTGACCTGCATTGGGGTAGAGGCCAATCATGTGAAACGCCAGCCACGACGACATGGCACCCGAATCATCATTACCCGGAATTCCACTGCGTGAAGTATTGTAGTTGTTGTCGATGATGCTGTGTATGCGCTCGTTGCTCAAATGTGGTTTCCCCAACCAATGGTAGAGGTTGGGACTGAGGAACGACGGTTCGTTGGCTACGTTATACAACCCCCTGTCGAATAGTGTGTTAAGCCTTTTTTCAAATGCTTCTTTGCCGCCTGTCAGTGATATGAGTTTTGCTATGTCGTGAGGTACGGAAAGTGAGTATTCCCACGAGTTGGCCTCATAGAAAAAGCCGCACCACCAGCATACGCAAATAGGCCAATCCTGCATTTCGGGTGTGAACGGAACGTAAGTTACTCTTCCCCATTTGGCGTTGCACTGTATGCTGTCAACCCAGTTGCCATGTGCATCTTTGGGCATTATGAACCCTCGTGTTCCGCGGTCTTCGATGTCGCGCCAAAGGTTCTGCCAGTTATCGGCCTGCCTGATGAATCGCCAATATTCGCCCCTTCGTTTGATGGCTTTTGCCACAACTGCAAGGCAGTAGTCGTTGTATGAATATTCTAATGTGCGGTTGCCTGCCCTCACATAATCTATTGATACATAGCCTAATCTGTTGTAGTCGGTTAATCCGCCGCGACCTGCATGTTCTTCATTATCGCCCGGAGGCACTGTGGCATCTTTGAGCATCGCTTCAAGCGCAACTTTATAGTCAATGCCCGTAAGGCCTTTCACGAAGGCATCGGCAATCACCACTTCACCGTTTGATCCACCTTGGGTTCTACCGTTGGAGTTGCCACTGCGAGCATCGGGCATATAGCCGTCACGCTTAAATATTTCGAGCATGCTGTTTACTATATCCACCTGGCGCGATGGTGTAAGCAGTGTTATCAGCGGACTCGACGATCGGTAGGTGTCCCAAACGGCATAGAAATCATCGTAGTAGGGAGCATTATTCTCCCATAGCGGATTTTCGCCGGTTCTATTCACGGGCATCAGCATTGTGTGGTATAATCCAGTGTATAGCATGGTCTTTAAATCGCCGGCTGCATCGGCATTCACTTCCACCCGTCGAAATATATCTTCCCATTTGTCCTGCACATATTTCAGCGTAGTGTCGAAATTCCAGTGGGGTATCTCTGTGTCGATGTTGGAGCGGGCTTTGAGCGAACTAAGGAATGAAATGCCTATTTTCATCTGGATGTCATCCTTTGAGCCTTCAAACTGGAGTATTGCTCCTGTTTTCTCACCGGTGTCGATTTGAATTTTTTGGCCGGGATAGATTTTTTCGCCTTTCCAGGTTGAATATTGTGTGAACGGCTGGTCGAAAACCGCCGAGAAATATACTGTGTAGGCAGCACCATTGTTCCATCCGCCACGAATGCGACTGTAGCCGCGCACTTCGGTGGCGGATATTATCTCTATCTCGGAACTCACAAACTGCTGTGCCTCACGTGCTTCAGGGTCGGGGATGGATGGTTCTCCAAGGAATTTCCCTAAATCAATCTTTATAAATCGCTTGGTATCAGCAGGATACGAAAAGTGGTAAAAAGCTGCCCTGTCGGATGTGGTTATCTGGGTTTGTATGTTCCATTTGTCGAGCATAACGCTGTAGTAGCCCAACTTAACCTGCTCATCACTACGTAGTGAGGTCTGGTTGATGGCAACTGTTGTCTCTTCGGATGAGAATGGCATAACAGATATGTTGCCATATTTTGGCCCGCCACCGGTACCACTCACGTGCACCTGACTGAATCCGTAAATCTCCTTTATCGTTGCGGATGAGTAGCCACTATTTGAATGAACATCATTGTCGGGTCCAGGCTTTATCATGCCAAATGGAGCCGACGGACCGATAAATACATTTCCCAAGCCCTCTGACCCAATGAGTGGATCCACAAATTTGTGGTTTTGTGATATGACTGAGAATGTAATTATCAGTAGTGTTAAGATGGTGTATATCAGTCGTTTGGTGTTCATATTTGTATTGGTTTTTTCAGAACTATTTCTTGGTTAGAGACTCATAATGCCCTTTGGAATTACTTTTTTGATACTCAGGTTTTCATTGAAAATCAGACTGTCGATACATAATTGACGGAGTACATATTTTTCGTTCTGCGGAAATATGCGGTGATACAATATGTAGTCCTGATCATTCTCCCTGAATACGGTGTGATGTCCCGGCCCAATGGTAGTGCTGTCGGCAGTTGTTTCCAGTATTGGGCTGTTTCTGCCTTCATAGAATGGTCCCATGGGTGTGTCGCCCACTGCATAGCCCACTTTGTAGGTTGCGTCGATGGCTTTTCCATCAGAATACATAAGATAGTACTTGTCAAATCGTTTTATCATGTGTGGTGCCTCAAAAAAGTTATCGGGCGTTACATTTTTTGGTTCCGATGCAAATGTTATCATGTCGGGGTTGAGCCTTGCTGCCATGCAGATGCCGTTTATCCATTTGAAGCCCGATCCCCAGTACAGATAGGCCTGTCCGTCATCGTCGATAAAGCAATCGGCATCAATGGTATGCACATTGGGGAAATCGGGTGCGGCAATGAGTGGTGTATTGTCCGGTTTTGCATTTGCCCAGGGTCCCAGTGGCGAGTCGCTTACGCCTGCCCATATCTCGCTGCCTACCGATACATACATGTAATATTTGCCGTTGGTGGCTTTTATTACCGACGGAGCCCACACCATCGAGTTGTTGGATGTGGGACTGGTGCACGCCTCTTTGGTTGGCCAATTGATGCTATGCCTCTCGAAGCTGGTGAAGTCGGAGGTGGTGAATACTGCCAGCTCATCGCCACCCCATGGGTCGATGGTTGCATAGATATAAAATGTGTCGGTCTCCTTAACTATTGTTGGGTCGGCAAAATAGCCATCAATAATAGGATTGGTAATCAGTTTGTTATGAGCACTTTGCTTCTTCTGTGGCGTTGCACAGGCTGCCATAAGCATTATCGGAAGTAAGTATGTTATTAATGGTCTCATATCTTGTAATTATTTGATTATCTATCTGTTAATGCTTCTTTGTTTGGGGTTGATGACATATAGAGAGTTAACTCCCCACCCTTAACAATCTCATTGAATGGTATTTGCCAACTATTATGCTCTGTTTCGTTCCATTTTGCTGTTTGTATAAAGCGATTTTCCGAAGAATTGTTAATTGTATGTAGCACAAATTCTCTACCCACATAATATTTTGGGTTTAGTTTGATGGTTATTTTGTCAAATATGGGACTCCCAATTTCCAGCATCGGGTTTTGTGCGCATCCGCCATCCATCTCAAACAGTCCAATCTTCATCAGTACGCTTAGTGAGCCCATCAAGCCCTGATCTTCATCGCCGCAATAGCCTTGTGATGGTGTAAGGCCTTCGTAAACTGTCTCAACCACTTTGCGTGCCCAGTACTGTGTAAGCCATGGTTTGCCCAGATGGTTGAATATATTGGCAGTTTGAATTGATGGTTGATTGCCATAATTTATTGGTATCCTGCTATATTCAGGGTGCGTTTCGCGGGCATGAGATGTGCCTGCTGTGAAGCCTAATTTTTCAGCCTCTTCAAATGCCTTATTTAGCTTTGCTGATGCTGCTTCATTTCCACCCATAAGCGTTGCCAACCCTTCTATATCGTGGGGCACAAACCAGGTGCTCTGAGCTCCGTTGGCTTCAATAAATCCGTTGTCGATAAGGTATGGGTCGTAATCCTGTTTCCATTGGCCGTTTTTATCTTTTGGTCGCATCCAACCGCTCTCATGGTCATATACGCTGGCATAGTTGGTGCTACGTGCCAGAAAATAGGCGGCATCATCGGTTTTGCCCATCTTGCTTGCCAGCTGTGCCAACGCCCAATCCTGGTATGCATACTCTAATGTTTGCCCGGCTCCATCCTGGTGTGATCCGTAGATAATATCGGATAGCGGGTAGGGCACATAGCCATTGTCGATATAGTAGGAGAGACCGCCGCCAATGCTGGTGTTATGCTCGTAGCCTGCCTTATCCATCATGCCGCCGTGCATCTGGTTTTTGCGCAGTGCCTGGTATATTGTTCCCAAATCATCTTTAATGATGCCTTTTTGTATTGCGCTTATAATGAATGGGTTGGATGATGCGCCTGTCATTACGTAGGTGTAGTTTCCGCCCGATGGGCCGCGTGGTATCAATCCGCCATCTTTATAATATTGCATTAGCGAGTGTACAAAATCTTCTGTTATCTCGGGATATACCAACGCCCAAAGTGTGTTGATGGTCCATTGTGCACCCCAAAATGAGTCGGAGTTATAGTGGTTGAAAAGTGGTTTGCCTTTGTCGTCAACCGGAATTTGTCCTATTCTGAAGGTCTCTCCAGTATTGTCGGGGTATGCACCATTTATATCGCTTATGGTGCGGCGTCCTTGCAATGCATGCCACAGGTCGGTATAGAATCGTCGCTGTTGATCGGCAGTGCCACCCTTCACGTCAATTCGCGATAGCAGTGAGTTCCACTCTTTTTTCGAGTCATCCACCGTCTGGTCGAAGTTCCAGCCATGCAGCTCTTCCTGCAAGTTAATCTGTGCATTTTCTACTGATGTATATGATATTGCCAGCTTCATCATGAGTGGCTTTGTGTTTCCTTTTTCAAAATAAATAAGATAGTTACCCGATGCGGTATCTCTTTCTATCTTTTCGATGGATGTGTTGAATGTTGCCGCAAAATATACGGTACTGGGTTTGGGGCGTCTGAATGTGGGTTGATTGGTAACCTGCCCTGTGATGGTTGTCTTCTTTGAGCCTTGCTCCACCACGCCGTCGCTCATAAAACTGGGGCCTAACTGGCCGTTGAGGTTGAATAGCATTGCTATGTTTCCGCCTGATGTATATCTGTGAAAACCCACTCTTTTGGTCGATGTAAGTTCGGCCTGTATGTTATATCTCTCCAGATGCAGTTTGTGGTATCCGGGGATTATTATTTCCGTTTGATGATCGAATTTCGAATAGTAATTTCTGAAAATATTGGTTGATGCTGCCTGGTCAACAGTAACCGGCATCACCGAAGGGCCTGCCAACTGCCATGCATGTATGTGGCTGAAACCTTTTATGGTATCTGTGTCATATCTGTATCCACCGCCCCAGTCGCTTTTGGTTTGGGTGTCGGGACTAAGGTTCACCATTCCGAATGGTCGCGATGCCGATGAGAAGAAGAACCAGCGCGAATTTTCGGTATCAAGCTGCGGATATACTTTTGCTACATATTCGTATTCTTCACCGCCTTTGCTGCACGATGGCAACAGAAAGATGTAAAGTAACGTGCCGAATATGGGCAGTAAGTATTTGTATGTCAAATATTTATTTCTCATCTGCATTTTATTTTGTTGCTGATGTAAAGTGAAAGGAGGGTGGCATTGATGCCATCCTCCTTTGTTGAAACATCAATTTTAGTAGCCCGCATTTTGTTTCCAGTTGGTGTTCTCGTTAAGAATACCGGTAGGAACAGGGAATATGCGTTTGTTGAAATCTGTTTTAGCACTTGGATTTAGCTGATGCTTAAAGCCCCAGTCGGCTTCAAATTTTCCAAATCTGATGAGGTCGTTACGTCGCCAGTTCTCGTCGAAAAACTCACGGCCGCGCTCATCCAGCAGCTCATCGAGTGTAGGATTTGCTGCTATTGCAGGTGCATTAACACACGAGCGTATCTGGTTGAACAGACTCATTGGGCTGTCGCCATTTGTGGCTGATGCACCTCTAAGTATCGCCTCGCATTTGATGAGCAGGATATCGGCATATCTGAAAATTGGAATGTCGTTATCCTGGTTACGGTCCTGAAGACCAAATACATCAGGATCCATAATGAATTTGTTGAAACGGTAGCCTTGTGACCAGCCCGAAACTGTATTTCCAACATTCAGAGCCTCATCATTTGTTTTCAGCACAATATCTTTTGTAAGCACCACTTGCTCGCCCAGGTAGTTGTATGGAGTAGTGGTAATTGCATATGTTGATGGGTTGTGCTGGAACAGAGCACCTTTGTGAAGTGCGTCATTACGGCGGTCACCTGGAAGGTTGAACAGTTCGGCAAACTCAGGAGTTACAGCAATATTACCACCTACCGATTTTGTAACTACAAAACCATATAATCCGGGGCCTTTATTACCATCGGTATCGCCTTTGCGCCATGTGCGGAAACGGCTGTAAGTCATTCCGTTTCTGTTTATTGCAGAGTAGGGCATTGCATAGATGAAATCTTTGATGTGCGGTCCGTTAGTGGGATAGAATTTTTTCAGATAGTCATCACTAAGGTTGAAAATGCCCGATGCAATAATATCGTCGCATACCTCTACGCAATCGTTAAGTTTCTCGTTGGCCATGGTAGCCGACCAGCTTGCATTGGTAACATCTTTGGTGTACACGTTCCAGTTGATGTATAGCTTTGCAAGTAGGGCCTGAACCATCCAGCGGGTTGGGCGGCCATAGGTAGCCGAGTTAACATTGGTTGTTACGTTATCGCGTATGGCCAGCAGTTCTGCCTCAATCCATCTTGCAACATCGGCACGTGAACTGCGTACCAGAGCTTCATCTTCATCAAGAAGATGGTCAAGGATAGGCACATCGCCATAGTTATCCATCAGAATAAAGTGATAAAATGCGCGTGCTGCCCTGATGGGGGCCGTTGCCGGTGAATCTTCGCCACCAAGGTCAACTATTACCCTGTTACACTTGGTTATTCCGCTCGACAGATCGCCCCAGAAACCGATACATGGATCATCCGGTTTGAAATCGTGAAGTGATGGGTGTGAGTAGTTACCCGAGTCGTAGTAGTCGCCATCGAAACTTACGCCGGTTCCTTCATCCGACGATAGTGTCATTGCCTCATTGAAGCGACGTCCCAAAGCGCCTCTGAATGCGTAATAGACGTCGGATGTCTTAGCATCAATGGCTATTTCCGAGTTTGGATATTCGGTGTATTGCGATTTTACATCCACATCCAAATCTGTGCAGCCGGTTATTGCAAAAGCTAATAGAGCTGCCGGTATTATTAGTTTTCTGTGTAATTTCATCTGAAACGATTTTTAGAAGTTGATGTTTAGTCCTACCATAAATGTGCGTGTGCGAGGATAGTAATATTCGCGGCTGTCGATGCCCGGTGTCAATCCGCCAAGGCTAACTTCCGGGTCTAAACCTTTGTATCCCGATAGTGTCATCACATTATTGCAGGTTGCATAAATATTCAGGCCATTGATGTAATTGCCTATCTTGCCAAAATTGTAGTTCAACGATAGTGTTGCAAGGCGCAGATATGCTCCGTCTTCAAGATATCTGTCGGATGGTGTCTGCGAGTTTACGTCAGTATATTTCTGATTTGTGGCAACTTCGTTAAGCACGTTTTTACCGGTGGCAATAAGTCCAATATAGTTGTATTGTGCCCGTGTTGAGTTCAGTATCTTATTGCCTGTAACTCCTTGAATGAATGCTGTTAATGTCCATTTTTTGTAGTTCAGGGTGTTGTTCCATCCATAAGTAAGCTTAGGCTGGGCACTTCCTACTTTGGTGCGGTCGCTCTCCTGCGGACTGGTGGTGAAATCGCCTGTGCGCTCGCCGGTTACAGGATCGTGAACGTAGAATTGTGATACTCCTGCATTGTTATAGCCTGCCCACTCCCACATGTAGAATGTGCCGATTGGCTCGCCTTCCATAATGCGTTGCACGTTGGCTGTGGCATATCCGCCTATATTGGGGTTACCTGCGTTGATGTAGTCAACCGAATAGGTTTGGTTTGACAGGCTTACCACCTCGTTTTTATTGTGCGACAGGTTTATTGATGTCTCCCAACTGAAGTTTTGGTTCTTTACAGGTATTGCGTTAATTGCAAATTCCACACCTTTATTGCTGATTTCACCCACGTTGGCAAGCATGCTGCCATAAGGATATCTGTTGGTTGATACCGCATAACTGTAAATAAGATCATCGGTATTTTTATCGTAATATTCGATGGTTCCTGTAAGTCTGTTTTTGAAGAATCCGAAGTCAAGACCTACGTTAAGCATGCTTGTGCGCTCCCATTTCAAATCGGGGTTGGCATTACGTGTAGCTGCCAGTGTGCGGTAGTCTGATGTGTTGCCGTTGGCATCGGTATAGGCAAACCAGCCTGATGCTCCATATGTTTGGATTGCTGTAAATGCGTCGAACCCAAGCGAGTTACCGCTTACACCATATCCTATGCGGAATTTTAAGTCATCGAATAGATCAAGATCTTTAATGAATTCCTCTTCGCTCAAGCGCCATGATGCTGATACAGAGGGGAATGTTGCCCATTGGTTGTTTTTACCAAATGCTGAACTACCATCACGGCGTATTGTTGCCTGGAACAGATATTTACTGTTAAAGCTGTAGTTAACACGGCCATAAAGCGAAATCATACGCAGGGTTGATAGGGTATATCCGCTGTTGATGCCCGATATATCCATGCTGTTGGCATAACCCATGTTGTAATATTTCAAATCGTCGTTGTAGAAGTTGTAAACAGTAAGTCCGAAACCATCATTATTATCACTCTGTTCCCACGAGTATCCTGTCATAAGGCCAAGTTTGTGTGTCTGGTTGAAAACTTTATCGTAGTTTAGGTATGTCTCCAACACTTTCTTTTTGTTCTCAACTGCTGTGCGGCTGGCCAATCCTCTTTCTGATGTGTATATCTGCGATTTTGTTGTGTTATAGTTACTATGCAGATATTGTTCATCCTGATATGAAAGGCTTATGTTATATACCAAATCACTTGTAAGGTTTACTGATGCTTTGGCAACTGCTTGAAGGCGTTTGCTTTCGGTGTTGTACTCATCCTCCCTAATCATTGACATGGGGTTGTAGTTCTGGGAAATACCCGAACTCTGATACCATGCCCCGTCATTAGTGCGCACCGGCACCAAAGGAGAGTAGTAGTTCATAGCATCCAGAACGCTCGTTCCCTGAGAGCCCATAGGCACGTTGTGGTGGTTGGTAACGCTACCGTTGAGGCTGAATGATAGTGTAAGCCTGTCATCGAGGCCTGTTGTTTGCAGGAATGAGCGTGCCACAAGTCTGTCTTTATCGGTGCCTTTTATTACGCCCTGCTGATCCATGTAGTTGAAACTTGCGCTGTAGCTTGTTTTTTTATCGCCACCATTGATCGAGATGTTGTGGCTCTGGCTATAACCGGTGCGCTGAACTTCTTTTTGCCAGTCGGTGCTTGCACCTGCATCATTGGAGAGTGTAATTCCGTTAGCCGATGCGTAGGATCGAAGCTGGCCGGCCGACATCATATCCAGATTTTTCAGCACTTTATCGGCTGCAAAATAGGTGCTGTATGTGATGTTGGTCTGTCCGTTGGTTCTGCCTTTTTTGGTGGTTACGATAATAACACCGTTGGCAGCTTTCGAACCGTAAATGGCTGTTGCTGATGCGTCCCTCAGTACGTCGATGCTCTCAATATCCTCGGGTGCTACCAGTGATAATGATATGCCGGGAACACCGTCAATAACATAGTAAGGCTCTTGAGCTTCACCGCTTCGTAGTGTAGATGCACCACGTAATGTGATTGATGAACTTCCGTTGGGGTTGGATGTCTGGGTGATTGTTAGTCCCGGAACTTTACCTTGCAGTAGTTGTGCCGGGTCGGTGTAAACGCCGCTATTCATATCTTTGGCTGTCACCGTAGTAATGGAGCTGGTTACATCTTTACGGGTCATTCTGCCATAACCCACTGCAACTACCTCATCAAGACCTACCATGCTCGATTCTAATCTTATGCTGATGTTTGTCTGTCGTGGGTCTATTGCAACTTCTTGAGATTCAAAACCAATAAATGAAAACACAAGTATTTTAGAGTCGGCAGGAACGCTTAATTTGAAGCGACCATCAACATCGGTTATCGTGCCGGTAGAGGTTCCTTTTACCAGAACTGATACGCCCGGTAAAGAGTTGTTCTGATCATCCAGTACCCTACCGGAGAACTCAATGTTCTGGCTCCAGGTATTGAATGAGTAACCTAATAGTAAGGTTAACAATACAAGTTTAAAAGTGATTTGCTTCAT
>CAZWOA010000029.1:0-5820 GCA_964635545.1 uncultured Marinilabiliaceae bacterium | reverse complement strand
ACTTTTGGTTTGGCATGAAACGCAATTCCCAGTCCTGCAAGTTGAATCATCGGAAGGTCGTTGGAGCCATCGCCCACCGCTATTACCTGTTCCAGATGTAGATCTTCTTTAAATGCCAGTAGCTTAAGTAGTTCGGCCTTTTTTGCTCCATCCACAATATCGCCCAAATGCTTGCCGGTCAGTTTGCCATCCTTAATTTCCAGTTCATTGGCAAATACATAGTCAACTCCTAACTTAGCTTTCAGGTGGTTACCGAAATAGTTAAAGCCCCCAGAGAGGATTGCTGTTTTGTAACCATATTTTTTCAATGTTTTGAATAGTCGTTCGGCACCTTCGGCAAGTGGCAGATTTTCAGCAATATCCTTCATTACCGACTCATCAAGCCCTTTAAGCAGTGCCACTCGTTTTTCGAAGCTCTCTTTAAATTCCAGCTCTCCGCGCATTGCCGCCTCGGTGATGGCACTCACCTGGTCGTAAACGCCTGCTTTGCGAGCCAGCTCATCAATCACTTCTGCCTGAATAAGAGTAGAATCCATGTCGAAACATACCAAGCGGCGGTTGCGTCGGTACATATTATCAACCTGAAACGCAATGTCAACGCCTGTCTCTTTCGATATATCCACAAATTGGCGTTTAAGAGCCTCCGCATCAGCAGGAGTACCGCGCACCGAAAATTCTACTACGCTCTTTGAGTCGGGGTCGTTATCATCGAGCGGCACACGTCCCGAAAGGCGCGAGATGATGTCGATATTCAATCCCTGCTCCACCAAAAGTTGTGTAACTCTCGATAGATGAACGGCTTTGAGTTTTCGAGCCAAAAGTGTTATTATAAATCTCTTTTTTCCTTGATGCGTAATCCACTCTTCATATTTGCTTACAGGAATGGGTGTGAATTTTACGTTCAATCCTAATTCATAAGCCTTGAATAACAGGTCTTTAAGTATTGGTGATGAGTCGGCCTTGCCGGTTATCTCAAACAGAATTCCCAGCCCTAAATCTTCGTGAATTACAGCCTGACCAATATCTAATATGGTAATTTCGTACTGTGCCAATATGCCGGTGAGAGTGGCAGTTAGTCCGGGGCGGTCGTTGCCCGAGATGTTTAGGAGAATAATCTCTCTATCTTTCTTCATTTTTTTCAACTCTATTTGTGGTTTAAATAATGGTCGTTTTGTTAGCTTTTCACCTCTTTACGGTAAAATTCTATTGATTTTTCTATGGTGCTATCAATTGGTGTGAATTTGAAATTCAACTCTTTAATTATTTTTTCTGATGAGTATGACGACCGCCCTGTGGCAGCCCTCAACGACTCACTTGTAAGTGATGGTTCGCGCCCCATAATTGCCGATGATATCTTATCAACGATGCTTGCAATTCTAAGCATCCATCTTTTGGCTTTATGGCGTGGCGGCTTGCTGTTTAGCTTATTGGCCATCATTGTTATCAATTCTCGTGATGTAATGTCCTGTGCACTAACGATAAAGCGCTGGTTGCTGATGTCGGTTTTCGATAGTTTCACCATTGCTGATGCCACATCTGCCACATCCACATAACCTGTCATTCCCTCGGTGAAGAATGGAATGCCACGTTCGGCCAGTTTTATTATTTTGGTGGTGCTGCTTTGTGCTGTGCCGGGTCCCAGAATAACCGATGGATTTACGATTATTGTTCGCAATCCGTTTTCGGCAGCCTGCCACACTTCCATCTCCGACCTGAATTTGCTAAGTGAATATACCGAGTGTTTATCATCGGGTTGCCACTGGTCGCTTTCTGTTGTAGCACTTCCGTTGATGCCGCTCCCAAGGGAGGCTATGGAACTCACATGACAAAAAAGTTTCACGCCGCTTTCAAGTGCCGCATCGAGCATATTCTTGGTTCCATCCACATTGATATCCCACATTGTGCTGTGGTTTTTTCGGCTGAATGAAACATACGCTGCTGCATGAAACACTGTTTCAATACCCCTCATGCCATTTTGTAGTGATTCATAATCAAGCACATCGGCGTCAACCCACTCTATGCGGCTATATTTATCAAGGTTGGCATCACCATAAAACCTGAATATTGCTTCCACTCCTTTGGTGTTGCTGCCTGCTCTCTTGGTGGCACGCACTTTTACATCCTCTTTCAATAGCTCAAACAGAAGGTGTGAACCCAATAACCCGGTTCCGCCGGTAACTAAAATCATATCTTGTGGTTACCAGTTGAAAATTATTGTTTGCTTAACATCGGGATGGAGGCTGAGCGGCACAGGACTTGTACCTGCCACACTCTCAATAAGTTGCTTCTCGTTATCGGAATATCCTTTTTGTGGGAATGAGAATTTTATTATCACCTCTCCAATCCGTCGCGGGTTAGAAGTCATAATCTTTGTAATCTCCAGTTCGGTTCCGGTTATGTCTATGTTATTATCGGTAGCAGTGATGCCCATTATGGTCATTATGCAGTTACCCAGTGCAGTAGCTACCAGGTCGGTGGGCGAGAATGCCTCTCCTTTGCCGCGATTATCCACCGGTGCGTCGGTAATGATGGTGGCACCCGATTGCAGGTGTTGGTTTTCGGTGCGAAGATTACCTATATATCGTGTCTTTACTGTAGTCATGGCAATAATGATTTTGTAACGTGGTGAATATACAAATTAATTTGTCATATCAGTTCACTATTAAATATGATTTTACCAACTTTGTGGTTTGCTAGTTATTAATTAAAAAAATTTCAATAATATGTTTTCAGGAATAGTTGAAGATGCTGCCATCATACGGAAGCTCGAAAATGATAAAGGAAACTTGCACTTAACACTGGAGTGCTCATTTACAAGTGAATTGAAGATTGACCAAAGCGTGGCTCATAACGGTGTGTGCCTCACTGTGGTGAAAATTGATGGTAACCTATATACTGTTACTGCAATCAGCGAAACACTTGAAAAATCGAACCTGGGAATGTTGAAGGTGGGTGATAAGGTTAACCTTGAGCGCAGCATGATGATGAACGGCCGCCTTGATGGGCATATCGTGCAAGGGCATGTTGACCAAACAGCGAAATGTATAGAGGTTAAGGAGGCTGATGGTAGCTGGTATTTTACATTTCAATATGATATTGATAAGCAGAAGGCGGCACAAGGATATATGACAGTTGAAAAGGGCTCGGTATGTGTTAACGGTGTGAGCCTCACTGTTGTAAATAGCAAAGATGACCGTTTTTCGGTGGCTATCATTCCATATACCTATGAGTTTACCAATTTCCATCAGATTAAAGAGGGCTCGGTTGTAAATCTAGAGTTTGATATCATCGGAAAATATATAAGCCGTATAATGGCTATTCAGAAATAATTATTTTTTAAAACTAAAAACCAATTAGTTGGTTAGAGTATCGAAAGGGCTATCTCGTCATTGATGATAGTCCTTTTATAATATTGACGAATTAACAGTAATTAAATTTTACTATCTTCGTATTTATGTAATCGTCAAAATAAAAACTATATACTTTTATGGTTGCTCTACTCGAAAATCAGTATTTCGCGTTATTCGTGATTATCTGTCTTGGATTTATTATTGGTAATATTAAAGTTAAAGGTGTCTCGCTTGAGGTATCGGCAATTATATTCGTTGCGCTTGTCTTTGGCCATTATGGTGTTCAAATGCCCGATATAATTGAGAAGATTGGATTGATTCTTTTTATTTATACTATAGGGCTTCAGGCGGGGCCGGGATTTTTCGATTCATTTCAGAAGCATGGTCGTAACCTGGTGCTTATCACGTCGGTAGTTATTCTATCGGCCGCTCTTCTAACTTATTTATCCACCATTATTTTGGGTGTTGATATGCCAATGGCGTTGGGGCTCTTTACAGGTGCTCTCACAAGTACGCCCGGCTTGGCTACAGCCATAGAGGTTCATAATTCACCTATGGTATCTATCGGTTACGGGCTCGCCTATCCATTTGGAGTTATCGGCGTGATACTATTTGTGAAGCTATACCCTAAACTTATCAGAGCCGATATTAAGGCTGCCGAGCGTGACTATGAAAAGGGAGAGGTGTCGAAACATCCGGTTATCAATTACCTGAATGTGAGGGTTGAGAATGAGAATATTTTTGGTCGCTCTTTGAGTGATTTGAAGTTTAGAGCCATGACTCAAACTGTTATCTCGCGTGTGATGCATGAGGGGGAAGCGGTGGTGGCTACCCCGTCCACGGTTCTAAATAAGGGAGACCTTGTGAGGGTGGTAGGTACTGATGCAGCTTTAAAACGTGCTGTAGTGATGCTCGGATCGGTAACCAAAGAGGAGATACCTCTCAATGAGGGCTATACTGTGCAAGCAGTGCTGGTTACCAATAAAGATGTGATTGGTAAGGAGTTGAGTACTCTTAACCTATGGCGCAACTATAAAGCTACCATTACACGTATTCGCCGAAGTGGCATCGATTTTTCTCCATCTAACAATACCCGCCTGATGATGGGTGATAAACTTACTATCGCTTGTACCAAAGAGAACCTTAAACAGGTGGCTACAAGTCTTGGTAATGATGATAAGAAGCTGAGTGATACCGACTTCTTCCCTGTGGCTCTTGGTATTGTGTTGGGTGTGCTGCTGGGTAATTTTACTATTAGCTTTGGTAGCAGTTTTACCTTTAGCCTTGGGTTAACCGGTGGTATTATGGTGGTGGCAATGCTTTTGAGCCGCATAGGACGCACAGGCCCAATTATTTGGTCGATGTCGGGTGCAGCTAATCAGCTTTTGCGACAACTAGGGCTTATGCTGTTTCTTGCAGCCGTGGGCACTAAAGCAGGTGGCACTCTCGTTGAGACTTATCAGGCATATGGTGCCCAACTGTTCTTTATAGGCGCCGGACTAACTATTATACCTATGGTACTTGCAGTGCTGATGGCCTACTTTATGACTTCCAAAAACGTACTTACTCTTATGGGTACACTTGCCGGTGCAATGACGAGCACACCAGGATTGGCAGCCGTCGATTCAATGTCGGATAGTAATGCTGCTGCAATTGCTTATGCCACAGTATATCCTGTAGCAATGGTATTGCTGGTTACTTGTGTTCAAATTTTAAGTGCAATGTAGATGGGGTAGCTTATCACTGGTGGAGTAGGAGGGGGCTGCTGCTTATTGTGGCAACTTTTATAGTGGGTTTGGTGGCTGTTAATGCCCAAACCTCACCAAAGCCAATGCAAAAAGGGTATGCAACCTACTATGCCGACCGTTTTGAAGGGCGCAAGACTGCCAGTGGAGAGGTGTTTAGTCAGGATAAATTAACGGGTGCACATCGCACACTGCCATTGGGTAGTTGGGTTAAGGTTACTAATATATCCAATAACCGTGCAGTGGTGGTGCGCATCAACGACCGTGGTCCCTATGGTAAAGGGTTGATTATCGATTTATCGAAAAAGGCAGCCTCCGAAATTGGAATGATTCATAAAGGAAAGGCATTAGTTGAGGTTGAAGTTGTTGAGCATCCGCAATTCGAAACCTACATGATGCAGAACTTTCCTGAATTTAGAAAGTTATCTACATCTCGTTTCTTGGTGAACTTTAATTCACCCCCAACCCCCTAAAGGGGACTTTTCAGCACCTGCCAGGCATTGCCAATAATAAAAGCTTTTATAAATTGTGATTTTTTTTCTACCTACTATACCATCGTTTCTTGGTGAATCAGGTGGTAACGGGGTCTATGGTTCCGGCCTTTGCAATGCCATTAAGTTCTATAAGGTTATCAGTTACCACGGGCTTCAGCCTGTGGCTTTGCAGTCGCCACGGTGTGACTTTAGTCCAAATACTATTTGTAAAGTTTTGGCTAAAGCCTTTTT